>JANXRR010000289.1 GCA_025356795.1 Bacteroidia bacterium | reverse complement strand
CGAATCCAGAGCAATTGCAATGGAAGATGATTCTCTTGGATTGCAATTAAATGAGATGATCGATGCAGGAACTATAGCGTTAGAATATAGAAGTAATGAGGAAGTAAACAAAAGGGAACAAATTCTTTTGGTAAATCATAGAGGAATGACAGATGTAAAGCCTACCGGGAAGGATTTTGTTCAACTGTTCCATCCTTTTGGCAATAATTAAAATCTTTAGATGCCATGATTATTTCTATTGTAAATCATAAAGGCGGGACAGGTAAATCAACTACCACTGCGAATTTAGGTTCAGCACTCGCCAATGAAGGATTCAATGTATTGCTTGTTGATTTAGATGCTCAGGGAAATTTATCGTACTCGCTCGGAATCACTGAATTAAACAGAAGCATTAGCCATCTTTTTCTTGAGGAATGTTTACTCAAAGAAGCGATCTATCAATATGAAAATCTTTCCGTGATTCCAGCCAACCATTCGCTTGCCAATGTAGAGATCTCCATTGCAAATGCGTTGGAGCGCTTTAATCACCTGAAAGATATTTTAGCTGCTGCAGTGGGGTATGATTATGTACTTATAGACTGCCCTCCATCGCTTTCATTACTAAATGCAAATGCACTGAATGCCTCGCAGGGTGTTATCATTCCCATGCAAATGGAGGTGCTATCAGTTAAAGGATTGGAAATGATACTAGAAACAATTTCAACAATTAAAGCCTCCATTAATCCAGATCTTGAAATTTTGGGTGTGTTGCCAGTAATGGCTGATGTGCGAAAAAATCTGTACAAAGAAATTTCAGAATATGTTCATGAAAATTTCTCGGTGCCAATTTTTAAAAATGTAATTAGGTCAAGTGTAAAGGCTGCGGAAGCCCCCTCTTTCGGTAAAAGTGTTGTTCATTATGCACCTGCTTCAACCGCAGCAAAAGACTATTGCCTCTTTGCTAAAGAACTTATAAGTCATACACAATTAATAAATCAATAATCAACTATGGCAATTGGAAAAAACTTAAGAAAAGAAACCGTTCTGCCATCGCATCACTTGGGAGAGGCAGTAGTAGAACAAATACTTGAAAACGAAAAAAAAATAAACCAAACTAAAACAGAAATGAAAAATCTCTATCACGAAAAGGCAAACGGAACCGGAGCTGGTATAGCCGAGCCATCAACAGAAGTTCAAGCTACGTTAGCAGCCGATCTTCAGCAAAAATTAAAGGAAAGCGAAAAGCAACTGAATGCTAATAAAGCTGACTTGGTAATTGCCGCTGGAGTAGTACAAGCGATTAACTCGACAAATGCATTTATTGAGTTTGAAACAGACGGCACTATAATAAAAGCCAACGATTTATTTCTTTCAGCATTAAAATATAAGCAAGGTGAAATTGAAGGAAAACATCATCGTATTTTTTGTGAACCAATTTATGCAAAGTCAAGAGAGTATGAGCGCTTTTGGGAAGATTTAAGAAACGGAAAGGCACAGGTAGGTGAGTTTAAACGTATCGCTAAAGATGATTCTGAAGTTTGGATTCAAGCAAGTTATACGCCAGTAAAAGACGAGGCAGGCAACATTGTTAGAGTAGTTAAAGTGGCTACTGATGTTACAAAACAAAAGCTTAAAAATGCCGATTATGAGGGGCAGTTGTCTGCAATAGGCAAATCAAATGCTGTTATCGAGTTTGAAATGGATGGAACAATCATTACAGCGAATGATAATTTTCTTTCGGCATTAGGCGGCTATTCCCTTAACGAGGTGAAAGGCAAGCACCATAGAATATTTGTGGAGCCTGCTTACGCCCGGGGCAGTGAATATTCCGATTTCTGGAAAAGATTAAACAATGGAGATTTTTTTGTGGGTACCTACACACGAATCGACAAACGTGGCAAAGAAGTATTTATTCAGGCCTCTTATAACCCGATTCTGGATTTGAATGGCAAACCATACAAGGTCGTGAAGTACGCGACCAATATCAACGAGCAGGTAAAGCTGATCAAGGCTTTCGGTTCCAACGCCAACTCGATGGCTTCGGCCGCGCAGGAACTGACCGCCATCAGTCAGAGCCTCGCCGCCAACGCCGAGCAGACGAGCAACCAGGCCAAT
>JANXRR010000258.1 GCA_025356795.1 Bacteroidia bacterium | reverse complement strand
TCCTCCTGCCATGATTTATCTTTTTAAAAATATTATTAAAAAAAACAGAAAACTATTTCCCAGAACCCTTCATTGCAGTCAACATACTGCCATACACGTTATTAAGAGCACTTAAATTATCAGTTAACTTACCAAGTTCGGAAGTGAACTTAGCTGTATTTTCTCCTGTTTTTGCTAAGCCATTCATTGCTCCGGTTAAGCTCTCATAGTATTTATTCAAACTCTTCACATGAGAATCTGCGTCTTTAAGCTCCATCTCATAAACTGCATTAAGGGCAGACAAATTTTTTGTAACTTTTACTACTTGAGTGTGATACTCTCCAGTATCTTTAGATGCATCAGCCATTGAAGAAACTGCCTTTATTGCGGTTCCATAAGACTTGTTCATTTCAGAAAGAGATTGAGAGGCAGTTTGAACATTTTTTGCATACTCGCTTGTGGCGACCGAGGCATTTGATAAATTAGTAAGCTGCGAAGTCGATGTCGCCAAACTAGTTAAACCTTTTCCCAAATTATCAAGAAGGTTTTGATCAACTTTAGCGGTCTTCAACATTTCATCAATTTTCAAGATTGCGCTTCCCTCAGAACCAGAAGGCCTGTTGCTTATTCTTGTAGGAACAGCTGGTGCTTCATAATCTTCAGCCAATTCAGGATAGACTTTTGACCATTCAACTTCTGGATGAGGTGGCTCAAATGCACTTAGGAAAAATATAACCGCTTCTGTGATAAGACCAATCATTAACATCTCACTCGCTCCCGGTAAGTGCTGTATTTTGAAAAGCGCTCCAATGATTACTACGGCAGCTCCAATACCATAGATTTTGGGCATTATAGTTTTAAATAATAGTGTTGTGAATCCGCCTTTTTTGTTAGCCATGATTATTTAGTATTTAAGGTTTTATGCTAGTTGTAATTTTTATAAATATATACAGAGTTTTCAATTTTTAAAATCCAGTGATAGATGACCTTTCAATATTAGTCATTACACATCTGAATCCAATGTACGCCCTTGAAGAATCTTTGTATTCGTAGGTGCGTGTTCCTGTTTCTAGATAGTATGCAACATCTTTCCAAGAACCGCCTCTAATAACTTTCTTTGCATTATATTTTTCCTTGGAATTTCCTTCTTTATCGTAAGCATTCTTATCAATATATTGAGGATTAAGATCCCAAACTGTGGGTACAGAAGCTGGGTTAAAATCATCCAAACACCATTCAGAAACATTTCCAGCCATATCATACAATCCGTAATCGTTAGCAAAATATTGACCTACTTCTGCGGTGTACTCATATCCATCATCGTAATAATTACCTCTGCCTGGTTTAAAGTTTGCCAACATACAACCCTTTGCGTTTCTTATGTAAGGCCCACCCCAAGGATATTTAGCCATATCTCTTCCGCCTCTTGAGCTATATTCCCATTCAGCTTCAGATGGAAGTCTAAAACCTGGAACAGGTGGCTGCCCTTCGTTTGTTTTTCTCCAGTCATTTAAAAAAGCTGTTCTCCATTTCCCAAAAAACATGGCCGCTTCCCAGCTTACCCCAACCACAGGATATTCTTTGTACCCAGGATGATCCCAATAATAGTCCACCAAGGGGTCTCCCATGTGATGGGAGAAGTCTCTCACCCAAACAGTTGTGTCTGGATAGTACTTTGCTTTGAATTCTTCTTCCGTTGGAGATTTGAAAGGATCAGGCAATTGTACTTTTTCTACCAAGAAGAAATCTGTAAACTGTCTGTATTCGTTGTTGGTTATTTCCGTATCATCCATAAACAATGGACCTATGGTGATCTGTTTATTCAAGTTAATTTGAGTGGATGCGGGATCTTCGTCCGCTTGCCCCATATGAAATGTGCCTGGAGGTATTGGAACCATTCCATAAGGTATTGGCATTACAAAGTCTGGACGATCAAGAGCTCCCAGCAATTCACCCTGAGGATCTGATGCGCCACCCTTATTACCTCCAATACCAAGAAGACCACAACTGGCCATTGTAAATCCTAAACCCAGAATTGCGGCTTGATACAAACTTCGTGAAGAAACTAACTTATTCATACATTCTTTTTTTAAAAACTATTCTACTCGTTTAATGCAAGCCGTTAAGACACTATTTCATTTCAGTCCGCTATTTTAGAAAAAAGTATAGACTAAACTGTAAAAATCTACAAAAAAAATCAAAATATTTTCATTTAGTGCCTGTAGCGAGGTGTTCTTACAACTTTTTTTCCTCCTCCAGGATTTACGGGCAACTCATATGTGAGAACCAATTCATGGGAAGTAGCTTGCTTAGCTTGCTGATCTTGAATTACATAGTCTATTGCATACCCCAATTTCACGGATTTATCTTTAACTAAACTATACCCCAACAATAATGTGGCTGATTCTGCTTGCCTAAAGGATAAGCCAGCCCATACTTTGTCTTTAAAATAACCTATTGCCCCAACGCTTACAGAAGTTTTAGTTAAATCTGATTGAACCAATCCTGTAAATTGAAACCGGAGGTCGAAATTCACATCATAATAATATCCTCCTGTTAGGTAAACGTGGTTTTTAAGAGGGCTTCTTTGAGAAACCCCAAAATCAAATGTTGATTTTACTAGGTGATTAAAACTGATCCCCACATAGTATTTTTCTTTTCTATAAAAAACCCCCATCGATACATCTGGTCGAATTTGAGATTCCTTACCGGAAGCCTTTAGCAAGGGATCATCGGGATTTATAGCTCTATATAAATCAAAATTTAAAGTTTGAGAATACATTCCTGCCCGTATTCCAAAACTTAATTTACTATCCTTTAAAGCCAAGTGGTATGCATAGGTAGCCTGAACTTCCTGATTTGTTTGTGGGCCAAGCTTATCGTTTAAGATGTAAGCACCAAATCCACTATTGAGTTTGAAGATGGGGGTTGTCATGCTAATAATCTGAGTGGTTGGGGCGCCTCCATTACCTATGGATGGTTGATACCCTAACCACTGACTTCTATGCAAAGCAGTCAATTTGGTAACGCCCTCAACACCTGCAAAGCCTGGATTATAGTAAAGTGTATTGAGCATATATTGCGAAAACTGTGGATCCTGTTGCGCAGAAACCTTAGCTATCGAACTTATGCTAAAAATCAAAACTATGATTACTTTTTTTATCATTACAGAATTTAGACTGCTAAATATAATGCAATATTAATTGATTTCAATTAAAGTACAAGAAAATGCAACCGTTGTTAAAGCTCTAGTAAATAAGCAGTTATTTAATTCCATTAGCTTTCCTTATGTACAATTCTAATGCTCCTGTCATTGAAGGAGCATTGGGTTGTGGTGCTTCAATATCCAATACTAGTTTTGCATCTATTACTGCTTTTGATGTGGTAGACCCAAAGGCAGCTATCCGTGTGTTGTTTTGCTTAAAATCAGGAAAGTTGACAAGGAGTGAATTAATACCTGAAGGGCTAAAGAAAGCCAAAATATCGTAGTAAACATTTGTCAAATCATTTAGGTTTGCTGCCACTGTGTGATAAATTATAGCCTCGGTAAAAAAAATCGCATTACTTTTTAAAAAGTCAGGAATATCATTCTTTCTAATATCCGAACATGGGAATAAGAATTTTTCGTTCTTATGTTTCTTAACGATCTCAAGAAGGTCTTGAGTATCTTTAATGCCTGTAAAAATTTTTCTTTTTCTTATTACTATATATTTCTGTAAATAATTTGATGTCTGATCAGATATACAGAAGTACTTCATTTC
>JANXRR010000145.1 GCA_025356795.1 Bacteroidia bacterium | reverse complement strand
AAAATTAAGTCGCGATCGTTGTGAGGTAAAGAAGGCCGCAGCGGTATCAAGCACGGATGGTGCTCCTTGGCCATCGCGCAATTCAGATCTGGTACGGATCTGTCCAGAGATAGTAAACTGAGCTTCTGCTCCTCTAAGCAGAAAAAGACAAAAAAGAAATACTAGAAATGATAAATAGACTTTATTATTCATAATTTTAGGGGTTAGTGTTACAGCTAATTTTCTGTCCCCTGGAAGAATTCGTAGTTCTGAAAGGGGACTCTTTTTTATTAATACCTTACCTGGTGAGTATTTTATTTCATGTTTTTAGTCTCATTTTTCAAAGTTGAGTGTTTAGATGTTATCGATTTACAATAGCTTCTTGAAGAACTGGTATAGATTGAGGGTGCAAAAATTCTTGTGTTGACTTTCTCGATAAACTAAGTAACAGGGCAATCGAGGATACAACAATCACTACAATGCCAATGATAAATAGGCTTTCGCGATACGTAATGGTTTCAGACTTGAATAAGAACCCTGCTAGCACTGCTCCCACATTTCCACCAGCACCTACAATACCTGACACGGCACCGATGGCTTTATTATTTATGAAAGGCACCACTGAATAGGTAGCTCCGTTCGACATTTTTAAGAATAAGGCAAACAGCAACATGGTGGCTACAGCCAACGGCAGGGTATCCATAGCAGAAAAGAGCATGAGCCCAAGGCCTTCGCAAAGTAAAAAAACACCGAGGATAAAAATCCGCCCTTTTAATCCAAATTTCTTTCCTGCCTTGTCGCCAAATACGCCACCGAGAGCCCTTGCGAAAATATTCATCATACCAAAGGTGCCGGCAATTACACCTGCTTCCCTCAACCCTAAGTGAAAGTTATCGATAAAATAAAGTGTGGCAATGTTGTCAATTGTGATTTCAATGCCAAAGCAGGCGCCATAAGCTAAGAATAAAACCCAAACCCGATAATCTTTACAAGCACTTGAGAACCCACCTTCAGATTCTTTTCCTTTTGCCTTATATGCAGGATTTGTTTTGCGCAAGTCTGTTAAGTTTCCTTCGGGTGTATCTTGTGTGAAGAAATAATACATAAAACCCATAATAAACAATGCAATACCAGGCACTATCATGGCATAACGCCATGCTTCACTATTACCATAGCCAGCGCCTACAAAACCTGCAAAAATCAACGGCATAACCATCAGAGTAACTCCGCCACCCATATTACCCCAGCCTGCTACTGTTGCATTAGCCGTGCCCACTACATTAGGTGCAAACATGACTGACGTGTGGTATTGGGTAATAACAAACGAAGCTCCAATCACACCAATAGCCAAACGAAATAACAAGAACGACTCATAACTATTGCTTAATCCAATCAGCATAACAGGCAAGGATCCTACAAGCAATAAAATGGAGTAAGAAATTCGTGGCCCAATTTTATCACAGAGCCATCCAAAAAACAAGCGAGCAAATACAGTAATCGCAACAGAAGCAATAATGATATTACCGATCTGTCCTTTAGTGAGTCCGAGATCTTCGCGTATAATAGGCATGAGCGGTGCAATGCCAAACCATCCAAAGAAGCAAAGAAAAAAAGTGAGCCACGTGGTATGAAAGGCTCGCATGGGAGGTGAAGAAATATCCAATAAATTGATACGGGTAGCTTTTAGTGTTGTCATCTTTATTACGTATTAAATTACGTAATAAAAGTAAGTAAATAGTTGATTAAATACGTAATAATACGTAAATATTTTACCGAAACGGATTGATACACGTAAAAAATCGATTGCAGAGGTATGGGAAATAAAAAGATACCTAGACTATATTTTCCTTGATGGTCTTGTTAACCATGTCAACAGCATTGTTTACGCCAAGTTTCTTCATCATATTGAATCGATGTGTCTCAATGGTTCTGATACTGATGTCAAGTGATTCGGAGATTTGCTTGTTCTGCTTACCATCAATCACCATACTAAGTATTTCCTTCTCTTTTTTTGTTAGGTGATACTGGTCTTCTACCTCAAGCTTGCGCCCTATGGGTTTGCGATTGAGAAGTTTGCTGGCAAGCACATTGGAAACATCTCCACTAAAATATTTGGTACCCTTATAGATTTGTTTGAGTGCCTTAATAAACTCATTCTTGTCGGTGTCTTTGAGCATGTATCCAAACGCTCCTACATTTAAGGCTTG
>JANXRR010000243.1 GCA_025356795.1 Bacteroidia bacterium | reverse complement strand
TTTGTTATTCTGTGCACAGAGAGGGGCACTATCAAGAAAACATCGCTTGAAGCATATTCAAGGCCACGTACCAATGGAATAAATGCCATCACTATCAATGAAGGAGATCAATTGCTCAATGTAGCGTTGACCAACGGAAGTAATCATATAATAATTGCCAAAAGTGAAGGCAAAGCAGTTCATTTTAATGAAATGGATGTTCGTCCAATGGGCAGAACAGCTTCAGGAGTAAAAGGTGTTACCCTTGAAACGGCAACCGACATTGTAATAGGTATGGTGTGCATCACTAAAGGCGATGCCAATTTGTTGGTGGTTTCAGAGAATGGCTACGGAAAGCGTTCTTCCGTTGAAGATTATCGCATCACCAGAAGGGGAGGAAAGGGGGTGAAAGCCCTAAATATCACTGAAAAAACTGGTAAGCTTGTTGCTATAAAGGAAGTGGGCGACAAAGATGAATTGATGATCATCAATCGCTCTGGCATAAGTATTAGAATTAAAGTAGATGGCTTGCGCGTGATGGGAAGAGCCACTCAAGGTGTGAGATTGATAAAGTTAAATGATGATGATTCAATATCTTCAGTGGAGAAAATCCAAAATATGGAAGCCGAAGAACTTACCGATGAAAACCTAACACAGCCTGAAACTGAAAACTAACAACACTAAACAATTAACCAATGAAAAAAGTAATAGTCTTTTTAATTTTAGCATTACCAATGCTATCATGGGCACAAAAAGAAATTAAGCCTAGTATTTCTAAAGCTGAAAAAGCGCTAAGGGCGGCAAAATATGAGGAGGCTAAATCAATCATCGATGTAACTGTTGCTAATCAAGAGTTCATGGTAAACAAGAAAGGTGAGCCTTCCAAAAGTGCGGCAGAAGCTTGGTACATGAAGGGGCTTGTTTATTTTGCCATTGACACCACTAAAAATCAAGCCGCTAAAGGCTTAGAAGCAAATCCATATCAAGTAGCTATTGAGGCGTTTGCTAAATGTCAGGAAATTGATAAGGGAAAAACTCCCAATTTTGCGCATGATGCAATCGGTTTGCCATTGCTCAATACACAAGTAGATGCTGCACTGGCACAGGCTTACCTTACCAAATCAATTCAATATTACGAGAAGGAAAAAGATTATAAAAAAGCCTTCGATTACATTCAGAGGGTGGTTTATTTTATCCCAACAGACACAACCATGCTTTTGAATGCTGGAGTTTATTTTGGCCCTGCGGCTGAAGAATATGATAAATCAATTCCATACATTCAGCGGTATTTTGAAAATCATGGAAAAAATACAGATGCTTACTTACAATTGATAAGCATTTATCAAGACAAAAAGAAAGATGTTGATATGGCTTTGAAAACCATTAAAGAAGCAAGAGTTAAATATCCTAAGAACACAGATCTTCCAAAGTATGAACTAAATATCTACTTAGGCCAGAAGAAATATGATCTCGCAAGAAAAGTAATAGTTAGCGAGCTAACTAAAAATCCAAATGAAAAGGAAAGCTATTTCTTATTAGCCCAATTAAATTATGAATTGAATAATATGGATTCTGCAAAAATTGCCTATCAAAAAGCAATAGATATTGATCCTCAATACTTTGATGCTCAACTTGATTTAGCAAAACTTTATATGTTTGATGCCAAGAAAATTAAAGCAGAAAGAGATAAGTTAGGAATAACACCGGCTGATATTAGTAAACGTAAACTGCTATTTACCGAGCTTCAAAAGAAATATGAAACTGCATTACCTTATTGGGAGCGTGCCGAAAAAACCCAACCCGATAATGAATCTGTGCTCTATACACTTTCTGAAATTTATAGTGCCTTAGTTATGGATGACAAAGCTGACAAGGTTAATAAAAGAATAAAAGCGTTGGGCTTAGATAATTGATTACAAAACCTCCAAGGTTTTTGAGATCTTGGAGGTTTTTTTGGAAGTTTAAAACGCAGATGTTTATAAAGGGAACAGATTCAATACCTTTTTGTTAGCTAGAAATTAACATCTACATTTACACAATTGAACAGCAATCAAACTATATCACTTTACCAACCCTTGCTGCAGACTATTGCAATGAATATTCTTCGCTGTAAAGCCGATGCTGAAGATATAGTTCAAGATACCTTTCTCAAATGGCTCAGTGCAGAAAAAGAACACATTCAAAATACAAAAGCATATTTAATCAAATCGGTCACTAATAATGCCCTAAATCACCTTTCCTCATTAAAAAAGAAGAAAATAGATTACCTAGATTCATTCCAACTTCCTGAAATCTTTGTCAAGCTTAAAGAGTCGGACTTTGCGCACATGGACTTAGAGATGGAGTTATCTAAAGCATTGGCAATAGTAAACCATAAGTTGGAACCTTTGGAGAAGGCTGTTTACTTACTCAAAGAGGCTTTGGGTTTTGAATATGAAGAGTTGCAAAAGGTTTTAGACAAAAAACAGGATCATTGTCGCCAACTCTTCTTTAGGGCAAAAAAGAAAATTGAGCAAGAAACTTCAAAGCTAAGCATAGAGTTATCTAAAGCTCCTCACATGTTAGAAAGCTTTAAAAAGGCATGTACTTTTGGCAATGCTTCTGATCTTATCAGCGAGCTTAAAACTGATATTGCCGCTTCTATTAGAAAGAATTTCTAATTTTTCTCATCTGTTCTGTCACAAAATCCTTATGACTTTGTCTTACGTTTAATGATTCGTCAAATCGAATTGTAAACCTATTTTTCACTTAACCTATCACCTAATTATGAAGGTAATTTTGATTTTTTTTGCAGCACATTGGTATCTGTCCCTTTTCTTTCAGACATTTTTTCTTCATCGTTATGCAGCTCACAAAGCCTTTACTATGAATAAATTTACTGAGAAGATATTTTTTGTTCTGACATGGATTTTTCAGGGATCTAATTATTTAAGCCCTTTTGGTTATGGAGTTATGCATAGGATGCACCATGCATTTGCCGACACAGAGAATGATCCTCATTCGCCAAAGTATGACGAAACGATTTGGAAAATGATGTGGAAGACAAAAACTATCTATTCTGATATTGCTAACAAGCGAATCCCTTTGGAAACCCGCTTCACAGAGGGAGTTCCACAGTGGGAAGAGTTTGATAAATTTGCAAGATCATGGCCTTCTAGGTTGTTTTGGGGAAGTGTTTATGTAACAGTTTATCTGGTTTTCGCCAATGTTTGGTGGTTATGGCTTTTGCTTCCAATCCAATTTTTAATGAGTCCTGTACATGGTGCAATTATAAATTGGTTTGCACATAAATATGGTTATAGAAATTTTGCGGTAGGCGATACCTCGAAGAACTTTCTTCCAGTCGACTTTTTAATGATGGGCGAAAGCTATCACAACAACCACCATAAATATGGTTCAAGGGCTAATTTTGGTGGTATTCGTTGGCATGAGCTAGACCCAACTTATGTTGTTATAAAACTACTTGATCGCCTGAATGTAATTCAAATTGTGAAGCAAAATCAAGTGCGTTTGGAAAGCGTAAGAAAGGCTGCTTAATAAAAGATGTAAGATTAAATTATTTTAGATAAATTAATTTAGTTATCTTTACAGCAATATTTTAAAAAACAATAATGAAAGAAGGAACAGTAAAATTCTTCAACGAAACCAAAGGTTTTGGATTTGTTCAAGAATCAGAATCAAACAAAGAGTATTTTGTGCATGTGTCAGGTCTTATTGACGAGATCAGACAGAATGATAAAATCACTTTTGAATTGCAAGAAGGAAAGAAAGGTTTAAATGCGGTTAACGTCCGTCTCGTAAACTAATTATCGATCTTACATATGGTAAAAGCCAGGTCTAAAGCCTGGCTTTTTTTAATTTATCACGCCACACAAATATAATTCCAATTGACATTTAGCGATTTCAACCTTAATACACTTATTACGGATGGTCTTGATGCGATGGGCTATTCAAAGCCTACCCCCATTCAAGAACAGTCAATTCCACTCATCCTCACTAATCATGATTTGATCGCTTGCGCTCAAACAGGAACAGGAAAAACAGCAGCCTACATTCTTCCTATTCTCCATAAGATATTAGCCACAGATAACAGGCATTTTAATACGCTTATACTTGCCCCAACACGCGAGTTAGCTTTACAAATTGATCAACAGATTGCAGGTCTTGCTTACTTTGCTTCTGTAAGTTCAATAGCTGTTTATGGAGGTGGTGATGGCGCCACCTGGGATCAGCAAAAGCGAGCGATGGAAGAAGGAACTGACATCATTATTGCCACACCTGGGCGGTTGATTGCTCAATTGGCTATGGGCACTATGAAGCTAGATCAACTAAAACATTTAATATTGGATGAGGCCGATCGTATGCTTGATATGGGCTTTTATGATGACTTGGTTAAGATTATCAACTACCTTCCCAAAGAAAGACAAACCCTGCTTTTCTCGGCAACCATGCCACCCAAAATAAGAACACTAGCATCGCGTATTCTTACTAATCCTACCGAAGTTTCTATTGCTATTTCAAAACCCGCGGAAGGAATTTTACAACAAGCCTATTTTGTTTATGACACCCAGAAGATGGCTTTATTAAAATCAATTCTAAAAGCATCCAACTTTAGTAGTGTTATTATATTTAGTAACTCTAAAGACAATGTGAAAAGACTTGGCCACGAAATGAAGAAGGCAGGCTTAAATGCAGAAGCTTTTCATTCTGATTTGGAACAACAAGAGCGTGAGCAGATTCTTTTGAGATTTAGAAGTAAGCAATTAGCTATTTTAGTCGGTACCGATATTTTGTCTAGAGGAATAGATGTGGAGGGCATAAGTCTTGTAATTAATTATGACACACCCCATGATGCAGAAGATTATGTGCATAGAATTGGAAGAACAGCACGAGCGGAAACCACGGGCACCGCTATCACTTTTGTGAATGATAAAGATGTGCGAAAGTTTGCCAGTATTCAAAAGCTTATTGGAAAAGATATAGCTCAACTAATACTGCCAACTGAATTAGGAGACGGTCCGTCTGGTCATTCAGAAGTAAGAACAGATCGACCACAGCGCAAGCCATTTAAAAAAGGAAAAAATCAAAACAGAACTGATAGACGATAAGTCAGAGATAATTGCCGCTCGACCAATACCATCCTAGCAAGGACTAGATTTTTCATTACTTTAGTGATTACCAAATTAATCGCTAAACAAGATGAGGATAAAAATATCAGTTTCAGTTTCTATAATTTTCTTAACTCTATTTTCTTTTCGAGATGCGTTTTCGCAAGCCAACGAAAAGCTGACGCGTGAAATTTTCAAGGAGCTGATTGAAATTAATACAACCAATTCGGTTGGCAATACCACACAAGCTGCTGAGGCGATGGCTGCCCGTTTGAAAGCTGCCGGGTTCACAGATAAAGATATTTTTATTGGTGGCCCCAATCCCCGTAAGGGGAATTTAGTGGCTACATTAAAAGGAAGTGGTAAGCGCAAACCCTTGCTATTATTAGCACACATTGATGTGGTAGAAGCATTGCCTGAAGATTGGACAATTGATCCATTTAAGTTTCAAGAGATTGAGGGGTATTATTATGCGCGTGGCTCAAGTGATGATAAAGCTATGGCTGCAATTTTTATTGCTAACTTAATTCGGTATAAACAAGAAGGCTTTGCTCCTGATCGCGATCTTATAGTTGCGTTAACAGCAGATGAAGAAGGTGGAGATTTTAACGGTGTGGATTGGTTACTTAAAAACCACAAAGGATTGATTGATTCTGAATACGCGTTAAACGAAGGGGGAGGGGGTACGGAGCGCGATGGAAAAAAGATTAGAAATAATGTTCAACTAAGCGAAAAGGTTTTTCAAAGCTTTAAACTAGAAGTAAAAAGCAAAGGCGGGCATAGCTCACAACCACGGAAAGATAATGCGATTTATCAATTAGCAAGTGCCCTTGACAAACTCGGAAAATTTGATTTTCCTGTGAACCTGAATGAAGGCACGCGTGTATTTTTTGAGCGCTCATCTAAAATTGAAACAGGACAGTTGGCTGAAGATATGAAAGCCATACTGCAAACGCCACCCAATTCTGAAGCAGTTTCAAGGCTTTCACAATATCCTAATTTCAATGCGATTTTGCGCACTACATGCGTTGCCACACTGCTAAATGGAGGCCATGCTGAAAATGCGTTGCCGCAAACTGCTACGGCAAATATCAACTGTCGAATTCTTCCAACGGATGATCCGGAGATGATAAAAACAACACTAATTAAAGTGATCAATGATAGCGAAGTATCAGTAACACCGGTGCGGAAAGCAAACGCTAGTCCGGCTTCACCTTTGAATATTGAAGTGTTTAAAAAGATAGAAGCAGTTACAGAGCAAATGTTTCCTGGAGTTCCGGTAATTCCCGTTATGTCTACTGGTGCTACAGATGGGAGATACCTTCGCACTTCTAATATTCCCACATACGGGGTATCTGGTATTTTTGGCGATGTAAATGATGTGCGCGCCCATGGCCGTGATGAACGCATCAAGGTAAAATCATTTTACGAAGGACAGGAATTTTTGTATCGTTTGGTAAAAGAGTTCTCATCTAACACAAGTGTGAAGAGAGATTATTAACGTGAGAAAATTAAAAGAAAAAATACTCCAAACCCAGAGCTTTTGGCAAAGGGAATTGTTTCGACAGTAATTTTTTTGAAAAAAATGATCTGTAATTTCTTATTTTTATGATTGAATAAACATGCTTTGATGAATCTATAATGAAGACTGTTTGCTTCCTTTTTTTACTCTCTATTGTGGTGTTTTCTTCTTGCAAGAAAATACCTAAAGAGATTGATTACTCTCTTCAGGTAAAGCCTATCATCAACAAGCATTGCATCTCTTGTCATGGTGGCGTAAAACGGCAAGCCAACTTTAGTTTGTTGTTCCGTCAAGATGCGCTGGATATCACTGAATCAGGTAAACCCTCTATTATTCCCGGAGATGCATCACATAGTGAGTTGATGCGAAGGATAACTAGTATTGATCCGGAGGTACGCATGCCTTTTAAAGAAGAAGCACTCAGTAATGATGAAATTGAAATTCTAAGAAAATGGATTGATGAAGGAGCGAAGTGGGGCGATCATTGGGCGTACGTTCCACCAAAGTCAATTGTTGCTCCATCAGGTAAAAGTTTCTTTGCCGGATTCTTTGGAGCAAGCTCATCGAATTCAAGTATAATTGATGATTTTATAGATGAAAGACTTGTAAAAGAAAACCTGAGCAGGTCTAAGCAAGCTGAAAAATCGGCACTTGTACGAAGGGCTTATTTAGATTTGATTGGTGTTCCACCTTCGCCTAAAGAAGCATCTGAATTTATTGATAACAGTAATAAAGACGCCTTTGAAAAGATGGTTGATCATCTATTGGCTTCCCCAAAATTTGGAGAGAAGTGGGCCTCATGGTGGCTTGACCTCGCTCGCTATTCAGATACGAAAGGATATGAGCGAGATGCAGGAAGAAACATTTGGCATTATCGCAATTACGTTATTCAGGCCTTCAATGAAGACAAACCATTTGACCAATTTACCATAGAACAACTTGCTGGTGATTTGCTGCCCAATGCTACAGATGATCAATATATTGCTACCGCCTTTCATCGCAATACGATGAACAACGATGAGGGCGGAACGGAAGATGAAGAGTTTCGTGTAGCCGCCACATTAGATCGATTGAATACAACTTTTCAAGTTTGGCAAAGCACCACCTTTGCATGTGTGCAATGTCATAGCCATCCATACGATCCGTTTCGTCATGAAGAATATTATAAAGCCCTTGCTTTTTTTAACAACTCGCGCGATGAAGATACGTATGGCGAGCATCCATTGTTAAAAATGTATAATGAAAAAGATCAAAGGAAATTAGCGGGAATTATTTCATGGGTAAAGAAAATAGATGCTACCACAGAGAAGAGCACTCTTTTATTTCTAAAGACCTTAGAACCTAAAATTCATCCTCATGATTTTGATCAATTTGTAAACGGGGAACTGATTGATACAAAATTTTTAGGCATAAGACATGGCGGAAGTGCACGATTGACAAATATTAATCTTACAGGTAAAACAACTTTAGTTATAAATCACCAGACTTCAGAACGAGGCGGGTTTATGGAAGTTCATGCAGACCAGTTAAACGGTTTACTTGTAGCGCGATTTGAAATTCCGCTAAGCGGTTGGAAATGGCGCGCTTCTTTTGTTCCTATTCATAGAACAGACGGCTCGCATACCTTGTATTTCAAGTTCGTTAATCCAAGATTAAAAGTGGGCTCTCCAGTTTCTTCTGTTGAGTGGATGGCTTTTCGCGAAGACCTACCGGGGAAAAATAAAGCAGGCTATTTTACTGTGATGACTGATTTTGATAGTCTTGTTAATCAGGCCACTGATAACACGCCTATCATGATTGAAAACCAAGACCGCCTGAGGACCGCCCATGTTTTTGAAAGAGGCAATTGGTTGGTTCATGGTGCCGCTGTTAAGCCTGAAGTACCACGATTGTTTAATGCATTCCCTCACGAAGCACCAAGTAACCGCTTGGGTTTTGCAAAATGGCTTGTCGACAAGAATAACCCGCTTACAGCTCGCACAGTGGTAAATCGAGTTTGGGAACAATTGTTTGGAATTGGGTTAGTAGAAACATCGGAAGATTTTGGAACACAAGGAGCAAGGCCTTCACATCCTGAATTGCTTGATTGGATTTCCCTTCGTTTGATGAATGAACATCAATGGAGCTTAAAGAAGTTGATAAAAGATATTGTGATGACACAAACGTATCAACAAGATTCAAAGATGACACAAGAATTACTCGAGAAAGATCCGCTTAATAAATTGCTGGCCCATGGCCCTCGTATTCGTTTGTCGGCAGAGCAAGTTAGAGATCAGGCTTTGGCATTAAGTGGTTTACTCAGTACTAAAATGTATGGTAAAAGTATTATGCCTTATCAGCCCGATGGCGTGTGGCAAAGTGTTTGGAGTGATGAAAAATGGGAAACGAGTAAAGGCGAAGATAAATGTAAAGACCTCTTCTGTATTTATCTTCG
>JANXRR010000237.1 GCA_025356795.1 Bacteroidia bacterium | reverse complement strand
CTGTTCCAGGTGTAAGCAAAGATGATTTTAAAATCGATTTACACGATAGCTATTTAACCATTAGCGGGGAGAGAAAAATAGCAGCAGAAAAAAAAGATAAAAACTATCGGTCCATTGAAACTCAATACGGTGCTTTCAGCAGATCATTTAGTTTACCAGAAAACGTGGCTGCCGACAAAATAAACGCCACCTACAACAATGGCATATTGGAGCTTACCATACCAAAAGATGAAAAAAAGCAAGTGAAGCAAACCATCAAAGTAAATTAAAAAAATAGTGGAGGTAGTTTTAAGCCCGGCCTGAAGAAGCCGGGCTTTTTGTTTTATATGTTTTGGCCAATTCAAGAATATTACCGTTATATTGTTTTTTAACGACCATTTTATGAAACGTCTTCTGCTTGTACTTTCTGTAATTACCTCTGCATTTGTAGGAGCGATGCTGGGCATTATATATGCTGTTCGTTATATTGATCTAGGAGATAAATACACTTCCATTCAAGAAAGGCAAAACTCTCTACTAACCAATTACAAGCCTGATTCTGTTTCTCTTAAAGTTTCAGCCGAACTTAATTTTGAAGCAGCAGCAAAAGCAATTACTCCTTCGGTGGTTCATATTCGTAGCATTTATGGCCCAGGAAATTTCAGCCTCAATCCGTTAGATAATTTTGTTAATCCGCATTCCCAATCTACAGGCTCTGGGGTGCTCATCTCAGATGATGGCTATATAGTTACCAATAATCATGTAATTGAAGATGCCAACACAATAGAGATTGTGATGAATAATAACCAACGTTTTTTCGCTAAGTTAATTGGCCGCGATCCTACCACTGACTTAGCGCTCTTAAAAATTAAAGGCAGTAATTTACCTTTTGTGCCATATGGAAATTCTGATGAAGTGATCACCGGAGAGTGGGTATTGGCAATCGGAAATCCTTTTGATCTTAATTCAACTGTTACTGCAGGCATTGTAAGTGCGAAGGCAAGAAACATTGGAATTTTGCGTGATAAAAATAATCTGCAAGTAGAATCATTTATTCAAACCGATGCAGCTGTTAACCCTGGAAATAGTGGGGGTGCACTTATCAATTTAAAAGGTGAATTGATCGGTATCAACTCTGCAATAGCAACAGCCACAGGAAGTTATTCAGGATATTCATTCGCCATTCCAGTTAATCTTGCAAAAAAAATTATTGATGATTTGTTAGAGTTCGGACAAGTGCAACGGGGCTTGTTGGGTGTGCGTATTGCCGATGTAACAGCTGAGCTTGCCGAAGAATTAAAATTGGATGTTGTACAAGGCGTATTTATAAGCTCTGTTAACAAAGGAAGCGCAGCAGAAGATGCCGGTATTTTGCAAGGCGATGTAATTGTAGGAATTAGTAATCATAACGTTGGAAATGTTTCTGAAATGCAAGAATGGGTGGCAAGGAACAGGCCTGGCCAATCCATTGAGGTCAGCTTCCATAGAAATGGATTAACAAAAAAAGTAAAAGTAAGATTGAAAGATTTTGAAGGCAGTATTCAATCACAAAAGAGGGCAATAGAATACGAACTAGGTGGAGCATTATTCGAAGATTTAGAGCACAAAGAATTGACTACTCTAAATTTGGATGCTGGTGTTTATTTAAAAACGTTGCGCGAAGGCCCTTGGAAAAAGGCGGGAGTCAAAGAGGGTTATATTGTTACTTTTATTGATAAAGTTGCTACCGAAAAAGTAGAAGATCTCAATCGCATATTGGAACTGAAACATGGAGCTATTCTAGTAGAAGGGATGTATAAGTCAGGCGAGCGAGCCACTTTTGGATTTGATTGGGAATAAGCGATCATTAGCTTTGCCAATTGTTTATGCCATGTTGCCTAGCATCTGAAGCGTAAACTAATTTCTTGCTATTAACATCTATTACAATGAAAAATTTCGGCATAAAAGAGGCATTGAGCGAACTGGGAATCAAAAGTTCAAACACAGGTTCATCAACAGGATCAACTTGGTTTAAAACCTCTGCAACATTAATAGAATCGGTATCCCCAGCGGATGGAAAATTGATTGGCAAAGTTCAATCATGTGACGAAGCCACGTTTCTTAAAATTGTTGATCAGGCTCAATTAGCCTTTAAGGAATGGCGTATGGTGCCTGCACCTAAACGAGGTGACGTGGTAAGGCAAATTGGTGAAGCACTCAGAAATAAAAAAGAACCCTTGGCAAAACTTGTTTCGTATGAAATGGGAAAGTCATATCAAGAGGGCTTAGGGGAAGTACAAGAGATGATTGACATCTGCGATTTCGCAGTGGGTTTATCAAGGCAATTGCATGGGTTAACAATGCATTCGGAAAGACCCAATCATAGAATGTATGAACAATATCACCCGTTGGGAATTGTGGGTATCATTTCAGCGTTTAATTTTCCAGTAGCAGTTTGGTCGTGGAATACCATGCTGGCGTGGGTATGCGGAGATGTATGTATCTGGAAGCCTTCTGAAAAAACGCCTTTATGTAGCATCGCATGCCAAAATATAATAGCTGAAGTATTCACAACTAATCATGTGCCCGAAGGGGTTTCATGTATAGTAAATGGAGATTTTACAGTGGGTCAATTACTGGCCAGTCACCATCAAGTGCAACTTCTTTCTGCAACTGGTTCAGTGCGTATGGGCAAAGCAGTAGCACAGTCAGTAAGTGCACGATTGGGCAAAGCATTGTTAGAGCTGGGAGGAAACAATGCCATCATTATTTCAGATCAAGCCAATATAGATATGGCCATTATTGG
>JANXRR010000203.1 GCA_025356795.1 Bacteroidia bacterium | reverse complement strand
CCAATACCTTTCTGGCTATCGTGGCTTCTTTTTTGGCTTATCCTTTTTATAATGGATTTATATTTTTCTTTGGAAACACTAGACCATAGCCACTTTACCGAACTTGGAGTTACTTTGTTTTGTGCCTCCCTCTGTATAAGTGTAAGTGTTTGCGCTCAAATTATGTCGCATCTTTATCAAGACATTGAGCCTTTCATAGCAGCTGACAATCATGAACTTGAGCACTGGTTTTATAAAAAAATACAATTTATTTATCAAGGAAAGTGGCCCATCATTTCTGGAATTTGCTTTGCAGCGGTAGCAGAATTTAGTGTTGGGCAAGTAATTGATTCCTTCAGCCAAGGCTCTGTTTTTTTAGTGTATTTCAGAACTTCGTACCGATTGCTAGGCTTCTTCCTTCTCGGGCTTAGCATTTGGTCTCTCATCAATGTTATGCTTTTTCCCTCTCAGTTGCTTCGCTTTAAATTTAAGCTTCACATGAGCAATCTATCAGGTGTTGGAATTCAAGCCTTGGGAAATGCCTTTTTCAGAATGTCATTGTCAACCATTCTGTGTTTCATCATTCTTGTGTTCACAATACTAGTATCGCCCCTTAGCGGAAGCTTGGTAGTTTTAATTTGGGTTGGACTAGGTTCAATACTTATTTTTTGCTTTTTTCTACTGCCTCAAATTGGCATTCATCAAATAATGGCGGTTGAGAAAAAACAACAAGTTATAGCTTTCTCCCGTCATCTGGAAGCGGCACTTTCTATGTCGCTGAAAGACCCTACATCTGAAAATATGCAGCGTCTCAAAGATATGTTTGAATTACAGACTTATCTGAAGAACCTAAATGATTGGCCTTTCAATATTGGCGCGTTTTGGCAATTGATTTCCGCTTTATTAATACCGCTTTTGTTGGTAATACTCCAAATCATATTTAAGGTATAGCAAGCTTATTTTGGACCAAAAAAAAAATCTGCATTCATCAGCTGCAACTTTACTGCAAGTTTTAATGTTAAAAAGCAAAAGCAAGCATAACCAAAAACAAAACAAACCATTATGACTACACTTGACATCTGCCTGCTTCAATGGGAAACCTACAATAAAAGAATGTTGAAAACTTTGGAATCTATTTCCGGTGAAACCTTTTACAAACCGATAGTACCAGGTGGTAATTCTGCATCGTGGCTGCTTGGCCACTTAGCCGATACGGATGACATGCTACTAGAACTCTTTGGAATTCGTTCAAGAATGTTTCCTGAATTAAAAACGATCTATCATCACGAGCGAGACACCAATCAAACAGGGCATTTACCAAAAGAGGAGCTTATTACACACTGGAAAACAATTATTTCAGAGCTAGATCAAGCTTTTAAAAAGATGAACGAAAGTGATTGGCTTGGTAAGCATAATGCAGTTTCGGGAGATGAATTTAAAAAAGAACCTCAACGAAATAAACTCAATGTATTGTTAAGCAGGGTTACGCATAAGGCATCGCACTTGGGGCAAGTTGCTATGGTGCAGTAATACACTAAATATCTTTACTCTTCAAGAATAAATTTAATTCTTGAAGATGATCTGTATTTATTAAATCGACACCGACATCTAAAAGTGCTTGCCATGCAATTTCAGTATCGGGCGTAGCCCATAATCTTAATTTCTTTCCCTCCTTGTGTATCCGCACGGCAAGTTGGCTGATCTTTTGAAGATCGTTAGGTTTCAGTTTAGAACGGCCATTCCAGTGTGCCCAATTTTTATACGAATCGCTGATCACAGGCATTAAATTATGGTCATATCCTTTTCCGATATTTTCTGGGCGGCCATCTATTCCGATACCCTTGTATCCCTCTTGTGTTATCGTTTTGATAGGACGCTCACCCGAAAGAAATATTTTTACAGCACACGATGAAGGAACGCAGAGTAGCTGAGGGTAGCGGTTTAGCAATTCCGCAAGAGCTCTATAAGTAGATTCGCTTTCGGTTTTGATATCAATCATTAGGTAAAAAGAGCCTATATAATTGGAATATATGCTTCCCTTATTGATTGTTATCAAGCTATCCAATGGTTTTAAATAAAGTGCTTCTAACGATGGGGAAAGTGCTGTAACTTTATTATGGGCTACTAATAATTTTTCTTGTTGCCAATGAACATCGGCCTCTACAGAAATAAATCCATTTTTCAGAGCCTCCTTCAGGGGATATTTATGTTCGTAATCATTGTGAGCATGAGCATTTACATGCACCACTTGAGCTTCGGCAAGAAAATAACAAATCAAAATTATCCCTAAAAAGTAACCTTTGCATTTCATATTGAGCGCTACTGTTAAGTATAGAAGCTACCTATCCAATTATCTTTCTGAAGATTCCAGAAGTTCCTAGCACTAAAAGTTTTGTGCCGTTTTCAAACTGAATATTGGCCATCTTATCTTGAGCCATAATTTTTATGGTGGTGATTAT
>JANXRR010000164.1 GCA_025356795.1 Bacteroidia bacterium | reverse complement strand
CCCAGTTCTTAAAAATGGTGGAATAGATAGATCAAACCTTACTGTAAATGTGGGTTTTGAATTGTTTAAAGGTTTTAAGTTGCGATCAATTACACAAGCTATTTATACAAAAAACGACCTAACTCCAGGCTTAGGGGCCGCAGGTGGATTTGATTATGGAAGAGGTAACTCATTGGGTGATGTGGGAAGAGTTTATGGTTTTTTAAATACATCCCCTTTCTTTGACCTCTCTAGGTTGGATGCTGCTGGAAATGCACCTCTTTACCAAACTGCCGATTTTTTGAGTGTAAACGCTTCCAATCCTTATTACAATAAGCAGTACTCAAAAGGCATAGATAACAAAATTGACATTTTGCAAAATTTCGAAGCTGACTATGTTATCAATAAGTTCTTTGATGTAAATGCGAAATATGGTCTTAACTATCGAACTGAAAATGCTAAATGGACTTATTTTAATCAGTCGCAAAATTCAAATTCGATCTATTATGATCCTAATTATATTGGAATTTATGCTCCAGATAATAAAGGTGAAATAGTAAATTGGCAATATGGAAACACTTTCCAAAACTTTTTAGCGAACGCTTACTTCAGAACAGATTTACAAGATGATTTTGGCTTTAAATTACCAATTTCGCTAAGTACACAAGTTGGTTTTGATTACCGTAAGAAGGAATATACCGAATACACCACCTATGGAACTGGATTGTCTCTTCTTCCCCCGATAAATTTAAGTTCTACCAGTACTCAGCAAGTGGCTCGCGATTTTAGAGAACCCTTTGTTACTTATGGCTATTTAGTTAACCAAAAAATAACATACGGTGATTTCGGAGGGATAACAGCAGGGTTTAGAAGTGACTGGTCATCTACTTTTGGTGCAGGTACTACTCCATTTACTTTCCCTCATGCAGACGCTCATATTCTTCCTTCAACTTTCTGGAAAGAGTCAAGCATTAGTGAAATTGTTCCTTATTTCAAAGTAAGGGCAGCGTATGGTGAGGCAGGTATACAACCTGGCGCATTTGATCGCTATCCTGTTTTGAATTCGGGTAATTTAAGCTCTACAAATTCTATTTATACCTACCAAGTAACAAGCCGAAACCCCAACTTGAAGGTGGAGGTTTCCAAAGAAACTGAAATTGGTACAGACTTTACTGTAAATGCAACAGGAGGTGAATGGCTACATTCGATCAATGGATCGTTTACTTACTGGAAAAGAACCAGTGAGAATGTAATTTATACAGTGGCAGCTCCTCCAAGCACCGGTGCCACAGGCCAGTTGAACAATGCCATTGGTATGGCTTCAGATGGCATCCAGTTCTCCCTTAACTTACCAGTTTACGCTGGAAAGAACTTTAAGTGGGATTTTACTACAAATTGGGGGCATCAGGTTTCTAAAATCACTAGTATTTCTGGAGGTTCTGATATTATCTTAACTACTCAAGCTGGAAGCACCTCATTAGTGTTGACGCCTGGCCAAATTATTGGTCAAGTATTTGGCTACAAAGCACTGACCAGTTTAGATGCTACTAAAGCTGACGGGGTAACTCGTTTCATTGCCCCTGTTGATGAAGGCAAATATCAAGTGGTTGATGGAAGAGTAGTTCAGTTATCAAGTTATCAAATGCAGTTTAAAGACTACCAAGAGCCGTTGATGAACCCGAACCCAAAGTTCAATTCATCTTTCATCAACAGTTTCAGTTTTAAAGATATGTTGAACTTCTCATTCCAATGGGATTGGGTGTATGGAAGCCATCTGTATAACCAAACCAAAGAGTGGATGTACCGAGATGGTCTCAGTGGAGACTTCACCAAACCGGTAACCATTAATGGCAATACGGCCGCTTATACGGCTTACTATGCAAGTGCTTATTATAACTTGTTTGGTAGCTACAGTGGCCCTGGCAACAATGCTACTAAAGATTACTTTGTTGAAGATGCATCTTTCTTAAGATTAAGAAACATATCTCTTGCCTTTGATTTCGCTAAAGCGTTCAAAATCCAAGGTGTTAAGAAATTGCAAATTGTTCTCACAGGAAGGAATTTGACGACAGTAACTAAGTATACTGGGTATGATCCAGAGGTGAGTTCAGGTGCTGTTAACTCTTCGTTCGACAGAGGTGTAGACCATAGCACACTGCCAAATACAAAGTCGTATCAAGTAGGTCTTAATGTAGGATTCTAATTTTTAGAAACACTTAAAACATTGAAAATCATGAATAAAAATAAATTTCTTTTTTGGATTCTGGGTGCTGTGCTGGTTCTAGGGCCTGTGGCATGTAAGGATCAATTGGATGTAGGTAACCCAAATGCCCCTACACTTTCAGCTAACGTAAATTCGGAATCTGGTATACTACAGTATGCTGTGGGTGCCACCTATCTTAATGGTTTTGGGTTTGGAAATGACTGGTTGGGAAATAGTTATTTCTCTTTGCCATGGGGTTATTCGGAGTTACTAGCTGATAATGTGGGTGCAAGTGCAGCCAATAATCAAATTTCGAGTATTGCCCTTCCTGAATATATTATTTTGGACAATGGGACTAAGATTACTAATAGTGGTACCAATGTGGCTATTATTCGTTCCTATAATTCGAGGGCTTCAACTGGAGCGGGCAATAATGCATTGATATACCAATGGCAAAGTAATTACGCTCTTAATTTTGCGGCAAATACCATTCTAGAAAGAACAGATGCCATAAAATTTGGTGGAGATGCAACTACTCGAGCTAATACTTTAAGGGCTTGGGCTTACTTTTGGAAAGGTTATGCCTATGCATCTATTGGTTCTATGTATATAGCAGGAATTGTTGTGGACAAAACAAACACAACGGTTAGTGATTATGTTGGTCATGATGCTATGATTACCGCAGCGAACAACAACTTTAATCAAGCAATTACCATTTTGCAAGGAATTACGAATACGGCAGATTACAATGCAATTTTAGGGCAATTGATTCCAAGTTTTAATCAAGTTGGAAACGGAGGCGTGTTGACTCCACAAGAGTGGATCCGAAACATCAATACTATGTTGGCCAGAAATATACTTGTGAACAAGTTAGCACCTTACGTTAATGGAAATCTGAACGCATCTATATCCAAAAGCAATTCTCCAAATATGACTGCAGCAGATTGGGCTTCCATTAAAACGCTAACAGGGAATGGAGTTAAAAAAGGCGATAAAATTTTTACTGCTCGGAGTACGCCAACTAATTCAATTTTCGGTGCGGTTGGAGGAACAGTTGCTGAATTATCTTCAAGGGTACCAAGTACATCTACTTTTACTGTGAGTGAACGATTGTTGCAGAATTTTAAAGCCACTGATCAACGCCTTGTCAATAATTTCAGCAAAGGCACGGGTTTCAAAGGGGATTTAACCTATACTACTCGATGGAGGCTTAATCCAGAGGGTAATGGAGTTGCTGGAGCTTGGGTATACGCATCTAAAACCCCTGGCGCATATGAGGTAGTAATCGCGGGTAGCTATGAAGAGAACGCTCTTATGTTGGCCGAAGCAAATATACGCACAGGTAGTGTTGATGCCGGGGTGGCGTTAATTGATCAAGTTAGAAGCTATATGGGGGCTGGACTACCAGCAACGGCTACAGGTTTAAGCCCAACTGCGGCAATGAAAGAATTAGCAAGTGAAAGAAGAGTTGCTTTGACTTTCAGAGGATTGTCGTTTTACGATTCCAGAAGATGGGGTTGGTCTTACTCTATAGCTAATGGCGGTGGAACATATGGTAATTATGTGATAAACTCAGGAACCACTTATACCAATGTTACCATAAGCTATAACTTTATGGATTATTGGGATGT
>JANXRR010000127.1 GCA_025356795.1 Bacteroidia bacterium | reverse complement strand
CGCTGGAAGACGCAGGGTGAAAAAGTTGTTTTTACTAATGGATGCTTCGATCTTATGCACCTTGGTCACATAGATTATCTCGAGAAAGCCAGAAGCTTAGGTGATCGGTTGGTACTTGGTTTAAACACAGACGATTCTGTTAGCAGATTTAAAGGACCCTCTCGGCCAATACAAGATCAGCTTTCGCGCTCGCGTATTTTAGCTGCATTACAGTTTATTGATTTAGTAGTTTTCTTCAATGAAGACACACCTTTAAATTTGATTTCTGAACTGCTTCCCGATGTTCTTGTAAAGGGCAGTGACTATTTGGCAGAAAACATCGTTGGCGCAAATGTTGTTAAACAAAATGGAGGTGTAGTGAAAACTATTGATTTTGTTCTAGGTTATTCAACAACACGAATTGTAGAAAAAATAAAGCAAACATAAATGTAAAACTATGAGTTTTGGTGCATTAATTATTGGTGGGCTATTCATGCTGATAGGATGGATGGTAAATTCTAAACTGAAAAGTAAATTCAAGAAGTATTCGCTCATTCACTTGGAGAAGGATTTGACAGGAGCTGAGGTAGCCAGGCTTATGCTGGCAGATAATGGTATAAGAGATGTGCAAGTAGTTTCTGTTGAAGGTGAGCTTTCCGATCATTACAATCCCTCAACCAAAATTGTAAACCTTAGCGAGGCAGTGTATCATGGAAGAAATGCATCGGCTACCGCTGTAGCGGCTCACGAGTGTGGCCACGCAGTGCAGCATGCCAAAGCGTATTCTATGCTTGAGTTTAGGTCGGCCATGGTACCCGTTCAGAACATTGGTGCATCCGTCATTAATTTTATTTTTATGGCCATGATGTTCGGATCTTTCTTTGCCAGTAGTATTTTGCCAATAAAAACAGCCTTCATCATAATTATTGCCTGCTATGCGGTGTTTGCTTTGTTTGCTTTAGTTACACTGCCAGTAGAATTTGATGCCAGCAAACGTGCGTTGGCTTGGGTAAAAAGCAGAGGCATTGTTAACACCTCAGAATATGACATGGCGCAAGATGCATTGAAGTGGGCTGCGATGACTTATGTGGTGGCTGCCATTGGTGCAGTAACAACGCTCATTTATTATGTGCTCATGTTTTTAGGAATCGACAGAGACTAGGATTTAAAGATAGTTAATGAAAAAGGCCTGGGATTTTTCTCAGGCCTTTTTTTATTTGGGTTACCTAACGATTATTCAAATCATTTTAATCAGTATTATTGTTCCTGTTAAAACGTTTGAATATGAACTTTCAATTAAGTGAAGAGCAACTCGCTGTACAAATGGCCGCTCGTGAGTTTGCCAACCAAGAACTATTGCCCGGAGTAATTGAGCGCGACACACATCAAAAGTTCCCTGCCAAACAAATAAAAAAATTGGGCGAACTTGGTTTTATGGGCATGATGGTTGACCCCGCTTACAATGGTGGAGGCATGGATTCCATTTCTTATGTGTTGGCTATGGAAGAAATTTCCAAGATTGATGCATCCACATCGGTGTGCATGTCGGTAAATAATTCACTAGTTTGTTGGGGCATTGAACGATTTGGGTCAGACTATCAAAAAGAAAAGTATTTGAAGAAACTCAGCACTGGTGAATTTGTTGGTGCCTTTTGTTTGAGTGAGCCAGAAGCAGGCTCGGATGCTACGAGCCAACGCACCACGGCAGAAGACAAAGACGATCATTATTTATTGAACGGCACCAAAAACTGGATTACGAACGGAAGCACAGCTAGCGTTTATATTGTAATTGCCCAAACGCATCCTGAGAAAAAACATAAAGGAATCAATGCGTTGATTGTAGAGAAAGGCATGGAAGGATTTGTAGTTGGCAAGAAGGAAGACAAAATGGGAATCCGCGGAAGCGACACCCATTCACTTATGTTCACAGACGTGAAAGTGCCTAAGCAAAATAGAATTGGTGATGATGGCTTTGGATTTACATTTGCCATGACTACTCTTAATGGCGGAAGAATTGGTATTGCAGCGCAGGCATTGGGCATTGCATCAGGTGCGTATGAGTTGGCACTCAAATATTCTAAAGAGCGCAAAGCTTTTGGTAAACATCTCTCCGAGCATCAAGCCATACAATTTAAGTTGGCGGAGATGGCTACCAAGATTGATGCTGCGCGCTTGTTGGTGTGGCAGGCAGCTTACTTGAAAGATCAGAAAAAAGATTTTGTGAAAGCAGCAGCTATGGCAAAACTCTTTGCCTCACAAATAGCACAAGAGGTAACAACCGAGGCAGTACAAATACATGGCGGCTATGGATATGTTAAGGAATTTCATGTTGAGCGCATGATGCGCGATGCTAAGATCACCCAGATTTATGAAGGCACAACAGAAATTCAGAAGATGGTTATTTCGAGAGAGTTGTTGAAGTGATTCAAAAATCTACCTCACTATTTAAGGCATGAAGTAATACTAGGGTTTCCATGATTTGTTAAACACACCAGGAAAACTCTTAAAAATTCTGTTATTGTTTTATGGTTGGCTTAACCTTATCTAGCTCTGGCAAAGTGAAATTATCAAACGTGCTGGGTTGCTTCATCAGCTCTTCAATATCTTTCACGGTGCGCGGTGCTGCAAAAGATAAAAGCTCATGACCGCGTTCAGTAATAAGTACATCGTCTTCAATACGCACAGAAATGCCCCACCATTTTTTGTCGCACTTGCTATTTTCAGGAATATAAATCCCGGGCTCCACAGTAATCACCATATTTTGTTTTAGTGAATCGTAGTTGCCACGATCGTGCACATCTAAACCAATGTGATGAGAGCAGCCATGAGGATAAAATAAATTCCGATCAGTTTCAGAGGTTATTGGAAAGCCTAATTCTTTTAAACCTTTGTTAATTGTAATGCGGGCAGTGCTTTCAATTTCTTTGAATGACGTACCGGGTTTGCAAATGTTAATGACAGCTTCTTGCGCACGAAGCACCAACTCATAAATAAGCTTTTGTTCAGGCGAAAATTTTCCACTGACAGGAACTGTGCGAGTAACGTCTGCAGAATAACCATGATACTCTGCTGCCAAATCCATCAAGAGTAGTTCTTTGTTAGTAATAGATGGTTTATAATTTTCCATGTAATGTAAAATGCACCCATTATGACCTGCACCTACAATGGAAGGATAGCCTTGATCTTCGGCTTGATATTTTTTAAAAATGTATTCTTGCAACCCTTGAATTTCTCTTTCGGATAAGCCTGGCCTAATTGCCTTCATGGCTTCTGCATGGCCAATAGCAGAAATGGTTACTGCCTTGCGAAGCAATTCAAGTTCTTCTTTTGTTTTTATTCCACGCATATCTGCGAGAAGTGAACCAAGAGTAGTTGTATTTAAATTATTCTTTGTGGGCTCAATAGCAAGGGTAACTCCATTACTCTTTGGATAGCTTGCTTTCGTTTTAAATTTTTCAATTAAGTCATAAAGGTCAGTGCTGTCTTTTGGCACATCGCGCACATCGTTTTTAAAATCAAAAAACAGTACTTGATCGAACGTAGAAAAGTTGATGTCGTAACGTGAAAATTCAACAGCATCAAATGATTGCTCGAAGCCCAAAAGTGATTTTACCCCTTCACTTCCCAAACGTCTGCCTGTCCACATTTCGGCTCTGGCATTTCTAGCTTGCGCAAATAGTATTTCATTGTATTGCTTACCATTGTTGGCTGTTTGTAACTCTTTAAAGATCAATAAAACTGAATTGGGTTCTTTGTATCCCGTTAAGTATAAGAAGTCTGGATCTTGATGAAAAAAATAATCTACATCATTCGCGCGATTTCTTATTGCGTTGGCGAAAAGTACGGCTACCGAATTGGCCGGCAATTTTTCACGAAGTATTTCTCTGCGGCCAGCATAAAATTTTTTCGACAAGAAATCAGAAGGCAGATCAATGTTTTGGGCATTTAACAAATAACTCAACTGACATAACAAGATTATTACCAATAATTTAATTTTCATTTTATCAAATTTTAAAAGGATAGTTTTTTCTCCAGCACAATAAACTCAAGAGGTTGCTTCGGCTGTCCAAATCGCGGGTCATTAAAGGCAAATGGTTTTCTCTCTCCAGTATTTTCATAACCATGCCGCACGTACCAATCAATTAATTCCTTTCGTATTGAAATAACGGTCATGTAAATGTAGGTGCAATTTTG
>JANXRR010000089.1 GCA_025356795.1 Bacteroidia bacterium | reverse complement strand
CCTGCACCATAATTGTCGTTTCCTTTATGAGTCATAGAGTTAAATGACACCCCAAGAATAATATTGAAAAAAGTATTGACACCAGCAGCTTTAGGTTTACTTTCAATTGCACCGCCAATGCATTGATTGTATTCTTTAAAGATTCTAGTAAGGCTTTGTTCTGTATAGGAAACTGTTTTTAGGTTCACCTGACAATCGGCAATAAGATTTTTTAATTGCTGCTTGTACTCTTCAAATTTAACAAGTTTAGTACCCATTCGGAACTTCACTAAATTCAGTTCCTTGATTTCGTTCGATTTCTGGTAAAAAAAATGCGTTTTATAATCCTCGTCTTTATAACTAAAGAGATCAACCGTACTTTTTACAAGATATCTTAGAAAAATTACTTCTTTTACTATTCTCTTTGTTCTGTTGTCTTCAAGTTGATTAATTTCTATCGGCTTTTTATCAATATCAACCGCTCTCTTAATATACAATTGATCGAAATCCGACAAATAGATTACAGTAACGTCAGATACAGAATATGTCGTTGACTCACCATTTAACTCTTTCTTAAATTTTAATCATCTTTGAGATAAGATTCACGCTCCTCAACATAGCCGCGTACTGTATCACTATTAACTAAATAATAACCTTTGATAAAAGAAACTTGGCTAAAACTGACCAGAGAAGACGATACAAGGAAAATAAATAATAAGTATTTTTTCATAATTTTGAAAATAAGAAAATAATTATTCACTACAAAAATCCCATAGCAGATCACATCTTCTCGGGCACATTAACCCCCAACAAGCCCATTGATTTCTTCAACAGATCGGCCACAACTTTAGAAAGAGCAATTCTGAATTTTAGTTTCGTGGGGTCTGCTTCATTGAAGATGGGTATCGACTGATAAAACTGATTGTATTCTTTCGCCAATTCATAGGCAAAGTTGCTCATCACCGCTGGCGAATATTCTCGTGCTGCCTCTTGCAGCTTTGAGTGGTAGTTGTTCAGCTTGAAAATTAGGTCTCGCTCAATACCTTCCAGTTGCGTTACATTTTTCAATGCTTCGGCATCGGCTTGCAAGCCCATTGCTGCTGCTTTGCGCAAAATGGCTTTGATGCGCGTATGTGTGTATTGAACGAATGGCCCTGTGTGCCCTTGCAGTTGAATAGATTCACTGGGGTCAAACAGCATTCGCTTTTTCGGATCTACTTTCAACAAGAAGAACTTGAGTGCACCAATGCCAACTATTTCAGAAAGTTGTTTGATGTCTTGCTCTGTCATCTCATCTACCTTACCGAGTTCGCGTGTCTGCTTCTCGGCCTCGGTCACCATTTCCTCCATTAAATCATCGGCATCTACTACAGTGCCTTCACGGCTTTTCATTTTCCCGGAAGGGAGATCGACCATGCCGTAGCTGAGGTGATAACATTTTTCCGCCCACGCGTAACCTAATTTTTTTAAGATGAGGAACAACACTTTGAAATGATACTCTTGCTCGTTGCCCACGGTATAAATTTGTCCTTCAATTTTGGGAAAATCGCGGAAACGCAAAATGGCCGTGCCGATGTCCTGAGTCATGTACACCGAAGTGCCATCGGAGCGCAGCAATACTTTTTGATCCAACCCATCGGGAGTCAAGTCAACCCAGACAGAACCGTCTTCTTTTTTGAAGAATATACCAGACTCCACTCCGCGCAGCACTTCTTCCTTTCCTAGTAAATAAGTGTTCGATTCGTAATATAATTTCTCAAAGTCAACGCCCATGCGCTTGTACGTGGAATCAAAGCCTTCATAGACCCAGCCATTCATTGTTTTCCAAAGAGCAACAGTCTCAGAGTTATTGGCTTCCCATTGTTGCAAAAGATAGACTGCGGTTTGCATAATGGGTGCTTGCTTTTCGGCTTCTTCTTTGGCTACTCCTTTTTCTTCGAGTTCTTTTACTTGTGCTTTGAAGTTTTTATCAAACTCCACATAATACTTGCCCACCAGCTTATCTCCTTTTAAGCCAGAACTTCTAGGTGTTTCACCGTTTCCAAATTCCAACCACGCTGCCATGCTTTTGCAGATGTGAATGCCGCGGTCGTT
>JANXRR010000026.1 GCA_025356795.1 Bacteroidia bacterium | reverse complement strand
TTAGAAGATATAAAAGCACCGGTTGCCCTTCAAATGGAGGAGTTCGAACATAAGTTTCGCGCTTCGATGAAAACCCGCATTCTGCTACTTGATAAAATAATGAATTACATAGTAAAACGCAAAGGCAAGCAAATGCGGCCTATGTTAGTTTTTTTGAGTGCTGGCGCTTGCGGTCAAATCAATGAGTCAACCTACCGCGCAGCATCTTTGATTGAGTTAGTGCATACGGCCAGTCTTGTTCATGATGATGTGGTAGATAATTCAAATTATAGAAGAGGTTTTTTTTCGGTGAATGCTCTATGGAAAAATAAGATTGCTGTTCTTGTAGGAGATTTTCTACTTACCAGAGGTTTATTTCTCGCCCTAGAACATAAAGATTATGATTTGCTTTCAATCTGTACAAATGCTGTAAAAGAAATGAGCGAAGGTGAATTAATGCAACTTGAGAAAGCAAGGCATTTGGACATTACGGAAGACATTTATTATGAAATTATAAAACAGAAAACGGCTTCGCTGGTTGCATCTTGTTGTGCTATTGGTGCCAGTTCGAGTGGTGCTTCGCCCGAGGTGATTGAAAGAATGAAAACATTTGGCGAGCAAGTGGGCATGGCTTTCCAAATTAAAGATGATTTATTCGATTTTGGAGACGATGAAATAGGAAAGCCTTTAGGTATTGATATTAAAGAGAAGAAAATGACACTGCCTTTGATTTATGCCTTGTCAAAAGCTTCTTGGTTTGAGAAGAGGACAATCATTAGCATCATAAAAACGCAAAGCGATAACCCAAAAAAAGTGAAGCAGGTTATTCGTTTTGTCAAGGCTTCTGGTGGCTTAGAATATGCCAAGCAATCAATGAATTTTTACTACAAAAAAGCCCTTGATACATTAATGGATTTCCCAGAATCGCCTTATAAAACTTCATTGGCTCAACTAGTTCAATTTACAATAGAACGGAAGAGCTGAGCTTTTGAATTAGTTCCGGATAGTTTATTCAGCCTAAACCGAAGCTATTTTGCTCTGCTTCTTCCGGCTTCCATAACAGCATATTGCTTTAGGTTTTGGAAGGTTGAGCTATCAAGTGTTGAAGAAGCTGGCCCCGTTTTTTCGGGTGTAAATCCACCTTCGCTTGCCCACCATTTTTGAGCGTATTCACGGGCAGCATTCCTATCTACGTTAAAATAATTAATAATGGAATCAGACACTATCCACGGCTTAGTGATGGTGGCATATTTTTCAAAAATCATGGAACGCATTTGAGTGCCAGAAGTATTGTTCTTAAAATGCGAAACTGTGTATGACAATGTTTCGGGCTCGGTCATTATCATATCCCAATACTTTTGGGAAGCAATTACATCGGCAGTGGTTAAGAGATACCCAAAACCATTTTCAATTGGCTCTTTTGTAATTTGGCAAGAAGCCTTAAATAATTTCTTTTTTTTTCCGAATAGGGTTTCTAAAATAGCCATAATCTTACTTTTATTTAAGTAGATACTCCTGTTGGGGTAAATAGTTGCATATCAAGATGACTATATTTTAGAATGTAATAGTGGATTGCTTTTAAAAACTTAAGATCCTTTTGAGGCAGGTGCTTTTTTCTTCTGAAATTTTTCGAAATTAGTTAAGAATTCTCCGATTTTATCCACGGGAATTTTCCGTGCAATCACCTTCTTCTTATCATCTAAAATATAAACAGTGGGGAATGTTTCAGTATAATAAAGCAAACTAAAATGCTCTTTTGAGTAGGAGCGGGGGCCATTAACAGTTACCCAACCCATCTTCATTTCTTTAATATAGTCACGCATCTTTTTCATAGATGTATCGCTGGCCACGGCATAAACTTCTAGATCAAACTTGAGTTTATTTTTATTGTAGAAGTCTACCAACTTAGGCGATTCTTGTCTGCAATGGCTGCAATCTGGATCAAAGAAATAAATTACTGTGTATTTTTTCTTAATGTCGTAAAGTGATTTTGGCTGGAGGTTTTGGTCTTGAATGATCAGGTTTGGTGCAATTTTTCCAATCTGTGCTCTTCTTAATTTATCGGCATATTCTTTTAAGCTTTTCTTAAAGGCATCGTTTGCCCAATAATCCATTTCGCCAGAAGCGAAATACTTGTCATAAATTTTTACGTACACTTCATCAAGCCCCATAATTTCTGGGTTTTGGTAGGTAACCAAGCAAGTGAACACCATATACTTGTAGGTTTCTTGATTTTTCTTAGCCTTTGCAACCAAACCTTCAATAGCATGCATTATAGTATCAGGCTGGGGCAAGAAGAGTTTTTCGAGATATTCCTTCACTTTTTCTTGATAAAATGGACGGGGCATTTTTATCAAAGCTTCATCGGCCACATCAAAATAATCGAAGTAATGTTGGCGATAATATCTCAGTTGAAAAGTAGAGTCAAATTTTCCATTTGCCATTTTTGGAGGCTCAGGTATTTCAATTTGTTTGGTCGCCTTAAGTATTTTAGAAGTTATAGTGGTTGGATTTTTATCAATCAAGTCATCTTGGTAAGCCAAAACTTTTTTATTGATCTTCTGAAACTCCGCGCGAGCCGATTTCTTTTGATCTTCTTTTAGCGTGCTGTCTTCAAGTATTTTAATATATTGACTGGCCTCATCGTGGCGATCTTTATTAAACAAAATGTTCTCAAAGAAAAGGTTGTTGTCTACATCACCTGTTACTTTCATGTGAGCGATATAATTGCTGGTATCCGTTTCCAACGTAAAGTCCTGATCTTGCCCCACTACTAAATCAAATACTTTTGAAATTTTGCCTTTTGGCCCCATCACGAGAATATAAACTCCTTGAGCAAGAGTTTTTTTGCCATCAAATATAAAAGCACCTTGTTTGTCGACTTTTGCGGTGTCATCTAAATATGTGCTTTCAGCAAAATAATGGCCTAAATAGGCTGTGGTGTCTTTCAAACCTTTTATTTTAAAGGTGAGTTTATACCCGCTTTGTGCCAAGCATTGAAAGGAAACTAACGCGATACAAGTTATTAAAGCAATTCTCATAGATGGATCATTTGAAAGTCAAATTTGACAAATTCAACGTGCATTGCCAAGAACGATGCCACAGAATGCATGTTATTAAGTTAGTTTAACAAATCATTCACAATTCAATTAAAAAAAAATAGGCCAGATCATATCCCTACAGTCCGGCCCTATCCTATGCCAAAGCCAAAATTACTGCTTAGGCAAACTCAAATTTACAAATGGCAAACTCTGTCCTGATATCTGCGGAAGCTTACCATCCCACCGATCTATGGATCGGTATTGAATTAAATCTTTATTCATAGACTGTGCCAATTTATTGTTGATGTATGCTTGCGATTCGCCCAACGCTTTTATAGAATCGGCTTGAGCCTGTGCCTTAATCTTTATGGACTCGGCCTGGGCTTGCGCTCTAATTTTGATCGATTCGCCTTGCCCTCTAGCGGTCAATACTTGTGCATCGGCTTGTGCCTTGGCCTCAATCATTCTGCTCTCGGCATCGGCTTTTGAGCGTACTATCTTCTTGCTGGCTTCTGCCTCCACAGCCTTTACTTCATTTTGCCCTTGTTGAGCTTTCTGGTTTGCTTCTAACTTAGCATTGATCGCTGTCTCGATAGAAGGTGGCAAGCGTAATTCACCAATAGTATAAATGCGTTCGATGATGATTCCGTAATGTTTGGTTTGTTTCGAGACCATACTGTCAACTTTATAAAGTAAATCTCTTTTATGAATTCCATAAATTGATTCGATGGACATACGTGATGAAATGTTGTTTAAGGCATCGCGCACCATATTGCGTAAAAAAACATTCGTAATCTCATCAATGCCTCTCCTGTATTTTTGAAAGATGACGGGCACACTATCAGCCACCAGTGAATAACTAATGCCGAATTCGCCACTTACATCGAGCCCTTCTTTGCTCTGAAAGTTGATGGCATTGTTGCCATCCCAAATGTAGTTTTGCTGAAAAACTGGAAAGGTATATATCTTCTGGTTGAACCCAAGAAAGTAGGCACCCACGCCCAATTGTTTTTCAGACACACCGCGTTTGTTGCCCAACAGATATACCTTAATACCACGGTATCCTGCTGGCACGGTACTTATGCATGACATAAAAATTGCGCCTATAGAAAGGCATAACAATAACCCTATTGATTTTTTCATTAGATTTAAAATTTAGTGAGACTTAGATTTTTGAAATTTAGATTTAACTCTTATTTCAAATTCTAAGAATGCGATGCAAAATGAAAAGTGGGCAGGCAAAAGAAGTAAAAATGTAGTGGGTGAATGAGATCAATGCGAAAAGACTCTTGGTAAACTTTAGGATTGGCCTCAACACGATCGCGATGAAGTGACAAGAAATACGTTCGTTCTCGTCTGTATCATCCGCCAAAAGGCACGGTGCAGACAACAAACTTTCTTCGTGCATTATTTTTTTGATTGAAAAGAATGACGTGTTGCAGCCCATCCCGCCACAAATAGCAACGATTGAAAAAAAGCACAAAGACCGGCAGGTATTTCTCATGGAACGCTACTTAGCAATTTACGTAAGCATATATCGTTCCAAGAAAAAAAATGAGTGGTATTTAGAAGATAGTATTAGGTGCTCTCTTGAAACAATATTTGAATTGTGTCCTCATCAACTTTCCCTTACTTTTGCCCATCTAAAAAGTATGTCGCTAGAAATACAACAGATCACGAAAGTTTATGGCAACCAAAAGGCCGTTAATAATATTTCCTTTTCGGTGAAGGAAGGTGAGATTGTTGGCTTTCTTGGCCCCAATGGCGCGGGCAAATCTACGACCATGAAAATTGCCACCACTTGTATTCCTCCAACTTTTGGTGCTGTAACAGTAGGAGGGTTTGACGTGCAAGATGAGCCTTTAAAAGCCCGTAAGATTACCGGCTATTTGCCAGAACATAACCCGTTATACTTGGATATGTATGTACGAGAGTACTTGAATTTTGCAGCCAGCATTGCAGGTCTATCTTCTTCAAGAGCCAAGGAACGAGTGAACGAAATGATTATGCTTTGCGGATTAGGGGTAGAGCAAAATAAAAAAATTGAAAGCTTATCTAAAGGTTACCGCCAACGCGTGGGTTTAGCACAAGCGTTGATTCACGATCCCCAAGTTTTGATATTAGACGAGCCTACCTCTGGTTTAGATCCCAATCAATTGGTGGAAATACGAAAGCTTATTAAAACTGTTAGCAAAGATAAAACAGTAATTTTCTCGACTCATATTATGCAGGAAGTGAAGGCCTTGTGCGATCGGGTAATTGTGATTAATAAAGGAGAGATTGTGGCCAATGATTCACTCGAATCATTGCTGAAAAGCCAACAAAGTCAAATTGTTTTTTGGGTGGAGTTTGAAGGTGAAATTTTGTTGGATGACTTAAAAACCATTGATGGCGTGGCCAATGCCGAGCAAGCAGGCAAAAATAAATTCAAGCTTACGGCTCGCGAAGGTGCAGACATAAGGGCAAACGTTTTTAGGTTTGCTGCGGATAAACAACTTTCATTGATCGGCTTGAAGCTAGAAGAGAGCTCGCTCGAAAGTATTTTTAAAGAATTGACTACGCAACCAGCATGATTCAAATCTTTAAAAAGGAATTCAACAGCTTTCTTAATTCGTTAATTGCCTACATTGTAATTGGGGTTTTTCTTACCGCCATTGGTTTACTCATGTGGGTATTCCCTTCAAGTTCTATTCTTGATTATGGCTATGCCGATTTAGATTCACTGTTTTCTTTTGGCCCCTATGTTTTCATCTTTTTGATTCCGGCCATTACGATGAAAAGTTTTGCGGAAGAAAAAAAACTGGGCACTCTTGAGTTGCTCTTCACACAACCCCTTACTGATCTTGAAATTATTCTCGGAAAGTTTTTGGCATCCTTCGCACTCGTCTTGTTAGCGCTTCTTCCCACAATCATTTACTATTATTCTATTTATCAATTGGGCAACCCGATTGGTAATATTGACACATCAGGAGCTATTGGATCATTTATTGGCTTAACATTAGTAGGTGCGGTGTTTTGCATCATTGGCATATTCGCTTCATCGCTCACATCCAATCAAATTGTTGCATTTATACTTTCGGCATTTTTGTGTTTTTTAGTTTACAACGGGTTGGATTCATTCGCTTCGTTGCCTGTATTTGGTCAGCAAACATTATTTGTAAAACAATGGGGCATTCTGTATCACTACGAGTCTATTAGTCGCGGATTGATTGACAGCCGCGATTTAATTTATTTTCTCAGCGCGTTGGCTTTCATTTTTCTTCTCACCAAAATTACCATCGGTAGCAGACAATGGCAGTAACACAACATTGGTTAGGCAGTAAAAAGACTGGCGACTGGCTTTTCTTAGCCAATGGTCTCGTTGTGATTGTTTTGTTGAATCTGCTTGCTTCATCCTATTTCTTTAGGGTAGACTTAACCGAAGAGGAGACTGGCTGGTAGAAAGTCCGTCGATGAGCCCGGCGTCTAACTTTGATTTTTGAATGTCGAATGCATCCTTGCGACTTTTAATCGTTTCCTTGACCACGTCTTCTTGG
>JANXRR010000196.1 GCA_025356795.1 Bacteroidia bacterium | reverse complement strand
GGCGAACAAGTAAATTTGAAAGACAGTCAACAAAAATTTTCAAAATGGTGGGAGGGGGTGAATTGAATAACTCAGCGTTTTCGAGAATGATACTGATTGTTAAATATATAAATCAGGCTTTTTTACAACATAAAATCCAATACTTATAACTTTGTCGTACATTAACTTGTTGTTAATTTATAAAAACTTTTATGACTGCGCCTAAAGAAAATATCCTTGTCGAACTAAATGTAACTGCACCTGCTTTTAATCTAATCGATATCTATGATCGTCCAATTAATTTAAAGGACTATAAGGGCAAAAGGTTGTTTATAGGTTTTTTCCGTCATGCAGGTTGTCCTTTCTGCAATTTGCGTGTGCATTCACTTATGAACATTCGCGAAAAGCTTATTTCAAAAAACATGGAAATGATTTTCTTTTTTGAATCAAAAAAAGAACTTTTATTGAGCAGTAGTTTTCACAAAGGTATTTCACCTGTTCCATTAATTGGCGATCCTAGCAGAACTTGGTATTCTATTTACGGAATTGAAAATTCTTTATTGAAATCCTCCTTCAGTCACTTAACAACTTTTATACAAACTGCCATTAAAGCTAAAACTACCAAGCTCCCCATGTATCCCATGGCTGGCGATGAATCTTTTTCAACCATGCCAGCAGAATTTCTGATTGACGAAAATCAAATCATTCGCAAAATTCATTATTCACAAACATTGAATGACAGAATCTCATTAGATACCATTGTTGAGTTTGCCGACAAGGGTTTGAAGAAATAGCTGGATTGCCTTTCACCACAACTTGCTTTATTTTGCATTGATTATTAAATAAGTATGTGTTAAACACTACTACAACCTTGAATAACGAAAAAGTAATTCGTGCCTGGTGCATGTACGATTGGGCTAACTCGGTGTATTCGTTGGTTATTACCTCCGCTATTTTTCCAGTGTATTACCAGGCAGTTACCACTCAACCTAATGGTGGCGATGTGGTTAGTTTCTTTGGCATTAAAATGGTTAACTCGGTGCTTTATTCTTATGCGCTTTCATTTTCGTTTCTCTTAATTACACCCTTGCTGCCTATACTTTCAGGCATTGCCGATTACAGGGGAAATAAAAAATCCTTTCTTAAATTCTTCGCTTACTTAGGTGGCATTGCGTGCATGGGATTGTATTTCTTTAATGGCTCAACCCTTGAATGGGGAATTTTCTGCACTTTATTCGCTAGCATAGGCTATGCCGGAAGCCTTGTTTTTTATGATGCCTTCTTGCCTGAAATTGTTACCCACGATCGCTTTGATAAAACCAGTGCCAGAGGCTACTCCATGGGATATTATGGAAGTGTTATTTTGATGGTAGTAAATTTACTGGTAATTCAGTTTTGGAAAGTGCTTCATTTTCCTGATGAAGGCACTGCTGTTCGTTGTGCGTTTTTAACAGTAGGCTTATGGTGGATCGGGTTTGCGCAATATACCTTTTATCATCTGCCTGAAAAATGTAACCCAGATAAGGTTTCTGATAAAATATTTTTGAAAGGGTATCAAGAGCTTAAAAAAGTATGGTATAATCTTAAAGCCCTGCCTAACCTAAAACGATATTTGCTAGCTTATTTCTTTTTCAATATGGGGGTGCAGACGGTAATGTACTTGGCGGCCACCTTTGGAGCAAAAGAATTGAAGTTGGAGGATTCTAAATTGATTATTACCATTCTAATAATTCAACTTGTGGCATCGGCTGGTGCCATGGCATTTGCCAAAGTATCTTCAGTTAAAGGAAATAAATTCTCGCTCATGGTGATGATTGTAATTTGGATTGGCAATTGTATTGGTGCTTATTTTACCACCACAGAAGCTGAGTTCTTTATACTCGCTTTTGTGGTTGGCATTGTAATGGGAGGCATTCAATCGCTTTCGCGAGCTACTTACTCCAAACTTATTCCATCCAATTCAAAAGATCACGCATCTTATTTTAGTTTCTTCGATGTTACTTTTAACCTTTCTATTGTATGTGGTACTTTTTCTTATGGATTGGTGGAGCAACTTACCGGCAGTATGCGCAACAGTACTTTGGCGTTAACGAGCTTCTTTATTATCGGAATGATTTTCCTTTCAAGGGTTACAATTGATAATCAGGTAAAGTCGAGCTGATAGTTAATGATACCATTTGCCTTCGCAGGCTGTTTGCGACAATAGTTCAACTGAACGTGTGGAGTATCAGCCAGAGCTTGCTAAAGGTTACCACCTTAAATGCTTAACAGTAACTCCGTTATTAATTAATTGTTTCAAAGAATCAATTCCTATTTTAAGATGCAAGTCAACGTAATTAGTAGTTACGGCTTTGTCGCTATGTTCAGTTTTCACGCCATCGGGTATCATAGGCTGATCGGAAACTAAAAGCAGCGCACCAATGGGAATTTCATTATAAAACGCTGTCGAAAACAATGTAGCAGTTTCCATATCTACAGCCATTGCGCGAATTTTTCTCAAATATTCTTTAAAGTGCTCATCCCATTCCCACACTCTTCTGTTGGTAGTATAGACAGTGCCGGTCCAATAGTCCTGATTATAATCACGGATGGTAGTTGATATTGCTTTTTGTAAAGCGAAAGAGGGAAGGGCAGGAACTTCTGCAGGAAAATAATCATTGCTGGTGCCTTCACCACGAATGCCGGCAATCGGTAAAATAAAGTCTCCTATGTCATTTTTCTTTTTTATCCCCCCACACTTTCCAAGAAATAAACATGCTTCAGGTTTTATGCTTGAAAGTAGATCCATGATAGTAGCAGCATTGGGGCTGCCCATACCAAAATTGATGATGGTAATGCCTTCTGCTGTGGCACTTCGCATCGCGCGGTCCTGCCCTAAAATTTCTACTTTGTGCCATTCGGCAAACTTCTTTACATAATTATCGAAGTTGGTCAGAATAATATATTTGCTGAATTCAGATAATGGCGTGCCAGTATAGCGTGGAAGCCAGTTTTCGGTAATTTCTTGTTTTGTCTTCATAATAGTGGGTAAACGCCTATATGGATTTTATGCATCTCGTGGAAGTGTTGTTTTTAATCATGAATAATCATCAATTTTGATTATGGATAAATTAAATCTCCCCTCATTTGCACCAAAGATAAAAAAGGAAGAAGGTAAAGTTTGGATTTTTGACATAATCCGCAAAAAGTATATTTTGCTTACGCCTGAAGAATGGGTAAGGCAGCATTTTGTACATCATTTGATTACTGATCTACACTACCCAAAATCATTATTTAAAATTGAAAGCGGCTTGACTTTTAATACGCTTCAAAAACGATCAGACATTGTTGTGTGCGATCGTGAAGCAAAGCCGTGGATGTTGGTAGAATGTAAATCGTCAACCATTAAATTAACCCAAAAGGCATTCAATCAAATTGCGGTTTACAATATGTCGGTTGGGGCAAAATACCTGGCCGTTACTAATGGCATGGCTCACTTTTGTTGCGCGGCTCCGAAGATGGGCGAGGCGGCCAAATTTTTGAATTCGTTTCCCATGTTTGAGTGAGATAAACATCCCCTTGGGCATTAAAAAAAAGGACTGCAGATTTTACGTGCAGTCCTTGAAAAAACGAGAAAAACTCTTCTATTACGAGTAGAAGTGTTAGCTTAGGAACTCCTTTACATCAGTATAGGGTAGGTTGAATGCTTCGGCTACAGCTTTATAAACTACTTTGCCATTAATTACATTCAATCCTTTTCTAAGTTCCATGTTATCGTTAGAGGCTTTTTTCCAGCCTTGAGAAGCAAGTTTAATAGCGTACGGTAAGGTGGCGTTAGTTAATGCTAGCGTTGAGGTGTAGGGCACAGCACCAGGCATATTGGCTACACAATAATGCACCACATCATCAATAATAAAAGTTGGGGCTTCGTGGGTGGTGGGCTTGCAAGTTTCAATACACCCTCCCTGATCAACAGCTACATCTACTAACACAGTGCCAGGTCTCATCAACTTAAGCATATCTCTTGTAATTAGTTTGGGAGCCTTGGCTCCAGGCACTAGCACAGCACCAACAATTAAGTCGTGCGTTTTTACCAATTCACGAATGGTATATTCGTTCGATACCATGGTGTGTACATTCTTCGGCATTACATCATCTAAGTACCGAAGGCGATTAATATTTACATCGGTAATAATTACATCCGCACCCATGCCAGCCGCAATTTTAGCAGCATTGGCACCTACCACACCACCGCCTAATATTAATACTTTAGCGGGCATTACTCCAGGAACACCTCCCAATAAAATACCTCTTCCTTTCATAGGTTTCTCTAAATATTTAGCACCTTCTTGAATGGCCATTCTTCCTGCCACTTCTGACATAGGCACGAGTAAAGGCAGGCTTCCATCTACGCGTTCAACAGTTTCGTAAGCTAAGCAAACAGCACCTGTTTTGATCATGGCATGCGCCAATGGCTCGTAGGAAGCAAAATGAAAATAGGTAAATACCAGTTGATCTTTCTTAATCAATTTATATTCTTGCTCGATCGGCTCCTTTACTTTAATGATCATTTCGGCAAGAGAAAAAACCTCTTCCGAGGTAGATAGAATGTTGGCTCCTGCACCAACATAAGTTTCATCTGTAAAGCCGCTTCCATCACCCGCAGTTGTCTGTACATAAACAGTATGACCGCGTTTTACAAGTTCTTGTGTGCCTGCCGGAGTAAGTGCTACTCTGTTTTCGTTGTTCTTTATTTCTTTTGGTACGCCAATGATCATCGGATTTTCTTTAGGTAATTTTCTTGGCTGCAAAGATAACATTCGTATACGATTGCAGAAGTGTTATTACCATAATTTGGGTAAAAGACTATTAATTTAGTTGATTGCAATCGATGGAAATCAAGTAAAAAGGTTAAAGACATAAATTCTGTGGCCAGATTTTTATGGGGAGTAATCGCGAAATTCAGAGTGATTATTTGGATATTAATTTTCATACAAGGTTTTATTCGGTAAAAAAATTGTTTGTTGAACACTCATTTGTTTTTCTCTACTTTTGGAAATAAACCAAACACTACTTGAGCCAAACCAAAACTATTTCCATTGGCTATTCAGAAAATGAGATTGCCTCTATTTTGAATGACTACCGCATTGCCAGCGAAAGTCGAGAAGCAAGCTTAATAGGGCGCAAAGAAGTGTTTATGGGCAAAGCCAAGTTTGGTATTTTTGGCGATGGCAAGGAAGTAGCTCAGTTGGCCATGGCCAGGGTTTTTAGAAAGGGAGACTTTAGAGCGGGGTATTACCGCGATCAGACTTTTATGTTTGCCATTGGCGAGCTTACTCTTCAGCAATATTTTGCTCAGCTTTATGCGCATACCAGTGTAGTGGCCGATCCGGCTTCTGCGGGCCGTTTAATGAACGGTCATTATGCTACTCGAATGTTGGATGAAAATGGAGCCTACAAAGATTTAGCGCAATCCAAAAACAGCAGTGCAGATATTTCTCCAACGGCAGCACAAATGCCACGGCTCTTAGGCCTGGCGTATGCATCCAAATTATTCAGGCAAAATCCTCAATTAAAAGAATTAACTACGCTTTCGACCAATGGAAATGAAATAGCTTTTGGAACAATTGGCAATGCCTCAACATCCGAAGGTATGTTCTTTGAAGCCATCAATGCTGCAGGAGTTTTGCAAGTGCCCATGTTGGTTTCTGTTTGGGATGATGACTATGGAATTTCAGTACCCAAAGAATTTCATACCACGAAAGGAAGTATTTCAAAAGCCTTGGCGGGATTGAAGAGAACAAAAACGGAAAAGGGTTTTGAGATTTTTGTTGCCAAAGGTTGGGATTATAAAGAATTGTGCGATACGTATGCCATAGCCGAAAGAATTTGTAGATCAGAACATGTGCCCGTTTTATTTCATGTAACAGAAGTTACGCAGCCACAAGGCCACTCCACTTCCGGATCGCACGAACGGTATAAATCAAAAGAACGCTTGCAATGGGAAGTAGACCATGATTGTAATCGCAAAATGCGAGAATGGATTTTAGATCAAAGTATCAG
>JANXRR010000633.1 GCA_025356795.1 Bacteroidia bacterium | reverse complement strand
CAATCTGAAAGCAAATCACAACGTGGCCGCAATAGCACCTTTCAGCAGCCCAACTGTAAGCAATCTATCAAAGAACACAATCTGAAAGCAAATCACAACTTGTTAATCGATTTAGCTAATCGCTATCAAACTGTAAGCAATCTATCAAAGAACACAATCTGAAAGCAAATCACAACTGTTCCTAAATCATCTAGCGCTAGTGCTGCACTGTAAGCAATCTATCAAAGAACACAATCTGAAAGCAAATCACAACTATTCTGTTGACGCAAATGGTCGGTTGGCAACTGTAAGCAATCTATCAAAGAACACAATCTGAAAGCAAATCACAACTGGGTATACGGTACACGCAGAATGATACCAACTGTAAGCAATCTATCAAAGAACACAATCTGAAAGCAAATCACAACCAATCAGCGACACGGCTATAATGGTGAACAACTGTAAGCAATCTATCAAAGAACACAATCTGAGAGCAAATACAATTGAGTATAGCAAATTAATTGAGAATTACTTAAAGAATTCCTTTGCGATCCTCTCTACCCATTGAGAATACTGTTTTCCGGAAGGATGTAAGCCATCTGATGCCACTAGGTAAGGTTGTTCAAGACCTTGGCGGGAGATATCGGTAATATTGAAATATCGAATGCCTGAAGCAGCAGCTATTCGTTTGTTAACGGCATTGAAGCCGTCAATAGCTTCTGTAATCTGGTGTTGTTTAGGTTTACCGAAAGGCGTGAACCCGTAGTCAGGAATAGAAACCACAAATACATTTTCTTTTTTTCCTTTCGCCAATTGAACCGCCATTGTTAGTAATTGCTTGAACTCGGTTTCATACTGCTCAATCGGTTTACCTTGATATTGGTTATTTACTCCAATCAAGAGTGACACCAACTCGTACTCAGGTTTTATGCTGGCTTTAATAATAGCGTTTTTCAGATCGTCTGTTCTCCATCCTGTGGTGGCAATAATTCTCGGCCTTTCTACTGCAGTTCCTGCCTTCGTTAATTTATCTGCCAATTGGTTTGGCCAGCGCTCATTCTCAGCCACGCTTTCCCCTATAGAATAGGAATCGCCTAAGGCTAAGAATTTTCTAGGGGTTTGGCTCATAGCGTGAGCGGAAATTAAAATGGTGGAAACTAATATAAGTGCGCGCATACTTACAGCTCAACGAGCGATACGATGGTTGAAATTAAAATTGCTTTTATTCAAATCGCAAAGATTCAATCGGGTCAAGTTTAGATGCTTTGCTGGCAGGATAGTATCCTGATAGCAAACCAACTGCAATACAAATAACCAAACCAACAAACATCCATAGCCAAGGAACAATGAACTTATCAATACTCATTAAGCTGGAAATTAAATTGCCAATAAGTATCCCTAAAATAATACCCACAATCCCGCCAAGGATGCACACCACAATAGCTTCAATAACAAATTGCTGGCGAATGCGCAAGGGTGTTGCCCCCAATGCTTTTCTCACTCCTACTTCTCTTGTTCTCTCTGTTACTGATACCAACATAATATTCATTAACGCAATAGATGCGCCTAAAAGAGTAATGAAACCGACACCGAAACCGCCTACTCTTAAGGCGCTTGTTATACTTTCTAAGTTTTCTGCCAAGGTTTCACTCTTTTCTATGGTGAATGAATTTTCATTTCCTATTTGATCGTGACGAATCAAACGCATAACGCCTGTTGCTTCGCCCATAGATTCTTCCAATTTACTGGGGTCTGTAATGCCAATGGTAAGGTCGTAATCCAATCCGCGGCCGCTGGCCATTTGGTTTGCAACAATAACAGGCACCAGTACCATGTTATCATAATTATCTTCAGAGAGCTGGCCTTTTTCCTTTAACACACCTATCACTCTAAATTGCGTTCCTTTAAAAGAAATCTCTGTTCCTATAGGGTTTGTGTTCGCTTCGTAAATAGCATCTACAACTTTCTTTCCGATCACCGCCACTTTAGTTCCATATTGTACTTCAATAGTGGATAGATTTCTCCCTTTGTCGATATTTAGGCCTTTAATGGCAACGTATTCTGTATTTACACCATTAATTGTAACATTAGGATTGGTTTTCTTAGAAGCGTGCTTTACTTCGGCAATACCTGTTAATTCAGCTGCTAAACAAATAGAATTGGCAGCGCCAAACTTGTCAATAAATTTTTCTGCTTCGTTCATTTGAAGAGGCGTATACACTTTTTCTTTAATGCCTCCTTGGCTACCTCCCCTATTTCGCTTCGAATAAATATCAAACGTATTCACGCCCAAAGAGGAAAGGCTTTCAGAAACTGAATATTCAATAGCATCAATAGCGGTAAGAATACCTACTAAAGACATGATGCCAATGGCTACAATTAATGCAGTTAACACAGAGCGAAGCATATTTGCCTTTACCGAACGAAGCCCTTCTCTTACATTTTCAACTAAATCCATTTTGTATGTGTGTTAAAAGACCAAAAATAGTGTACAAACGTTACACTGTAGACTTATATTTGAGTAATTTCTACAGCCGGTTGTTTTCATTAATACCCCTCTAACGATGCGTTTGATTATTTTGTTAGGCCTTTTGTTTTTATTCCGCCTTGCGCAGGCTAATTATATTTTCATTCCCATGGATGAAAAACAAACAAATCATTTAAAGGCTTATGGAATAGCATATTGGATTTTAAAATCAGATGACCAAGTGGATTGGTTGCTCAACTATAGAGGGGGAAGTTTTATGTGTAAGTATCATTCCAAAATTCAAAATGAGCTGGTGGTGCGCGGTATAAGCTTCGAAGTTATTTCAGACGCCCAGGCCAATTCCATTATAACCGAAATTGCAAGCCCAGCTGCCAATTATGATATAATGAAGCTGGAAAAATATCCTCGCATTGCTGTCTATTCTCCCAAATCAAAACAACCATGGGACGATGCTGTAACATTAGTGCTGACTTACGCTGAGATTCCTTATGACATTATCTTTGATGATGAAGTAATGGACGGAACGCTTCCTAAATACGATTGGATACACTTACACCATGAAGATTTCACCGGCCAATACGGCAAATTTTTCGCCATGTATCAAAACATGCCCTGGTACATTGAGCAACAACGAGAAGCCGAAGGCATAGCCCGTAAATATGGGTTTCACAAAGTATCGCAACTAAAATTGGCCGTTGCTAAAAGAATAAAAGAATTTGTTGCCGGAGGTGGATTTCTATTTGCCATGTGCTCCGCTACCGATTCATTTGACATTGCCCTCTCTGCCGAGGGTGTAGACATCTGCGAACGAATGTATGATGGCGACCCAGCCGATCCTAATGCGCAATCAAAACTCAATTTTGAAAACACCTTGGTGTTTAAAGATTTTACGCTTTCGCGCGATCCTTATGAATATGAATTTTCTGATATCGATAACAATCCCCCTGTCCGCGGCCTTCGTCAGGATAATGATTATTTTTCTGTATTTGAATTCTCTGCTAAGTGGGATCCGATACCGACCATGCTCACTCAAAATCACACACGGGTGGTAAAAGGTTTTTACGGTCAAACTACTGGTTTTAAAAAGAACATGCTAAAACCTGATGTAGTTGTTATGGGCGAAACAGCATCCATTAAAGAAGCTAAATATTTACACGGTATTTTTGGCAAAGGTTTCTATACTTTCTATGGTGGTCATGATCCGGAGGATTACCAACATCAAGTGGGCGAAGAACCTACAGACTTAAATCTTCATCCAAATTCTCCTGGCTTTCGTCTCATTTTAAATAATATTCTTTTCCCTGCCGCAAAAAAGAAAAAACAAAAGACTTAATTTTAATCATAATTTTTTGTTCACTAATTCTTCGATCATGAAATATCAAGTGCCTTTCTTCTTTGTCACAATAGTATTGCATTCTGTTTTCTTTTCATGCGCAAGTCAACCAAAAGCAACCAACCCATTGAAAGAGCAGGGTGTGATCGCTTCTAAGCTGGGCAATAATATCACCACCGAAGAAAACACAGACAAAACTCATCTGCTGCTAAAACAAAAACCTGAAGGAGAAAATGTTGCTAGAGTTTATAAATATATTGTGGTAAGAAAATCGGACAATCAAATAGTGTTAGAAGGGACCTATCAACTGGGGTATGTGAAGTGGATCAATGATTCTCAAATAGAAGTTCTTAGCTTACCTTCGGTTACAGAACAAGATGAATCAAAGTATAAAAAAGTATTGTCAGTTTTATCGCAAAAATTATAATCAGTACACATGAGAAAAAATATCATTCTGGTTGCGATCTTTTTCGCTGCCAGCCTTTTCGTTTTTAAGAAAAAAGAGAACTACTGGTTAGAAAAATATTCTGAAGAAAACGAATTTCCTAAAGAAGAATTTGAGCTGGAGGAAGAAAGGAAATTTGACCATCCTTCGGAGTTTGCTCTATTTAATAAGGCTATCAGAACAAAGGAGGGTGAAGCAGAACCCAGCTACCAACCTGGGTATAGATTACGAGAGCTTACCAAAGCTCAAGAAGCAAGAATTGCCTCCCGAAATGATTTACAAGGAAGGACTGAGTCAACTAATGGCGTGCTTGAGTGGACTGAGCGCGGCCCTGCCAATGTGCCGGGAAGAACTTTAGCCCTACTTGATTTGCCCGGAGATACCAATCATAAAACATGGCTTGCTGGCGCAGCAACTGGCGGTGTTTGGAAAACAGTTAACGGGGGAAACAATTGGATAGAGAAAAGTAAGAATTTCAGTGTATTGCCCATTTCTTCGTTAGCAATGTCAGAAGAAGCAAACACAAAAATTGTTTATGCGGGAACAGGCGAATATGTATCCACGGCAAGTGCAGCACTGGGCGATGGGATTTTTAAGTCAATCGATCTTGGTGAAACATGGGTTCAATTGAGTTTTACAGCCGCCAATAAAAATTTTCTGGTTGTTACAAGAATAGTGGTAGATCCTTTTAATGCAAACGTAGTATTGGCGAGCTGCATTTCTGCTCCTTATTCTACTGATCGAAAAAGCACCATTCAAAAATCTACCGATGGTGGTGCCACATGGGCTACCGTTTATCAATCAAATATAGCCATTGAGCAAATAGCATTTACCCCAGGCAACTTCAATATTTTATATGCAACTCAAAGAGGTTCAGGAATACTAAAGTCAACGGATGGAGGGTTAACGTGGACTGCAATCAATGCTGGATTAAGTGCTAAAGGTAGAATTGAAATTGCCATATCGCCAGTTAAATCAACCCGTATTTTTGCTTCTGTTGAGGGGAATCTTTCTGGTACAGGTTCGGACTTGTACATTTCTGAGAATGCGGGTGGGTCGTGGACTTTGATAGATGTTTCACTCAACTCAGCTGCTGTTGATTTTTTAGGAGGTCAAGGGTTTTATGATAACACCATTGCCTGCGATCCGTTTAATCAAGATGTTATTTACTTTGGTGGCGTTAACTATTTTCA
>JANXRR010000610.1 GCA_025356795.1 Bacteroidia bacterium | reverse complement strand
CTTGTTTGAAGGAAATATGAGTTCAAGAAACGGCAACATTTATCCTACCCCTAGTGATAGATTGAGTTTCTCGAAGTCTATTCAAATTCAATCTGGATTCATCAGTTTTCAACCTGAAACGTGAAGATACCAATCAATCGTCTTCTTGATCCCACTTTCAAAGTTCTCTTCGGCTTTCCAACCTAGTTCATTTTCAATTTTTGTGGCATCAATGGCATATCGCCTGTCGTGGCCGGCTCGGTCTTTCACAAAAGTGAGTTGTTCTTTATAGCTTTTGTGATCGGTCCGTGGGTTCTTTAAATCTAGCAGCTCGCAAATAGTGTTAGCTATTTGATTATTTACCCTCTCATTTCTTCCCCCAATATTGTACGTCTCACCAGTTTTTCCTTTATGAAATGCTAAATCTATTCCTTTGGCATGATCTAATACATACAACCAATCACGGATATTTTTTCCGTCCCCATAAATTGGGATTGGTTCACCAGCTAAGGCTTTTCTTATAATGGTCGGAATTAATTTTTCTTTGTGTTGCTTAGGGCCGTAATTATTTGAGCAATTTGTAGTTATAACATTAAGGCCGTATGTGTGAAAATAGCTTCTCACCAACAAATCGCTACCCGCCTTTGATGCAGAATAAGGGCTGTTTGGTGCATAAGCTGTGTTTTCAGTAAACAATCCTGTCTCGCCCAGCGTGCCATATACTTCATCGGTGGATACGTGTAGAAATCGGTTTTTCTCTTTTCCTTCTACAGTTTCAAATGGGGCTTTTATCCAATTTTTTCGGGCTACATCTAGCACAGTAAATGTGCCATTGATGTTGGTGTGGATGAATGCCTCGGGGCCGCTTATTGAATTATCTACGTGTGACTCTGCGGCAAAATGAACCACGCCAAAAAAATCATATTTTTCAAAAAGAGTTTCCACGAACACCCTGTCACAAATATCTCCTTTCACGAAAGTATATCGGGCATCGTCTTCTACTTCTTTAAGATTATTCAAGTTACCTGCATAAGTCAGTGCATCGAGGTTGACAACATTATATTCTTTGTGAGTTTTTAAAAAGTAAGGGATGAAATTGGAACCTATGAAGCCTGCCCCACCGGTAACTAAGATTGTTTTCACTAAACTAGACATGAGTAATTAGATATTAATAATGAGTATTAAGACGCGAGACAATACAGGTTTTGAGTGATTGCGCGATTTTCATATTAAAAAAGAGAGGCTTCGGATAATAAAGGATTTCTTTTATCTTTTTCCGAAAGGATAAATTCTTGAGAAGGTAGCTTCCAGTCAATATTTAGACTTAGATCATTAAACAGCAGACCAGCATCTGCTTCAGGGTTATAATATTCATCACATTTATAGAAAACTTCTGCCCAATTACTTAAGACAAGAAAACCATGAGCAAAACCTTTTGGTATGAGAACCTGCATTTTATTAGATGAAGAAAGTTCTATCGAAAAATATTTACCAAATGTAGGTTGTGCCTTTCTTAAGTCAACTGCCACATCTAATACTGTTCCCTGAATAACTCGCACAAGCTTGGTCTGTGCAAATGGGGGCTTTTGGAAATGGAGCCCTCTCAAAACTCCTTTTACCGAACTTGATTGGTTATCTTGGACAAAAGTTACATCTATACCAGAATCTAACAAAGTTTTTTTGCTATAGGATTCCATAAAACAACCTCTTGAATCACTTATCACGGTAGGCTCTAAAACAAAAAGATCATTAAATCCAGTTGAAACTATCTTCATACCTAACGAATAAATTTTTCGTTAATGACTTTCATTAAGTATTGACCATATTGATTTTTTAATAAAGGTTTGGCCAATTCGATTAGTTGGTCTTTAGAAATGTAACCCTTTCGGAAAGCAATCTCTTCTAAGCATGCTATTTTTAATCCTTGACGTTCTTCTATAGATTCAACAAAATTTGAAGCTTGCAGCATAGACTGATGAGTGCCTGTATCAAGCCATGCCATGCCTCGGCCCAACAGTTTCACGGTAAGTAAATTTTCTTCAAGATACAACTGGTTCAAATCTGTTATTTCTAGCTCTCCTCTTGACGAAGGCGTTATTTTTTTTGCTCTTTTAACAACCGAATTATCATAAAAATATAACCCCGTAACTGCATAATTAGACTTGGGGACTTTGGGTTTCTCTTCTATCGAAATAACTTTATCTTTATTATCAAATTCAACTACTCCATATCGCTCTGCATCGTTCACATAATATCCAAAAACGGTAGCTCCATTTTTAAGCTCACTAGCTTCTTCTAAGAGTTTTGAGAAGTTGTATCCATAAAAAATATTATCACCCAAAACCAAGCAGCACGAGTCATTAGCAATAAATTCTTCGCCCAATAAAAAAGCTTGAGCTAGTCCATCCGGTGATGGTTGAATTTTATAAGAAATCTTCAAGCCGAGTTTTGATCCATCTCCAAAAAGGTTTTCAAAAAGATGAATGTCTTGCGGTGTTGAGATGATTAATATTTCCCGAATGTTTGCCAACATCAAAACCGACATCGGATAATAAATCATGGGCTTATCGTAGATAGGAAGTATCTGCTTTGAAACTGTTTGCGTGAGTGGATAAAGGCGTGTGCCTGAACCGCCAGCGAGAATTATTCCTTTCATAACGAGTAGTTAGACATCAGTATGGAGACGTAAGACTTTAGCTGATCCATATTTACTTCTTTGTTCTGAAACTATGAGCCAATTCTATAGAAGCCCTTGCCTCTTTCAACCCAAAACCATTTCCTTTTAAAATCTCTTTATAACTGTTGGTGTGCAATTCGGTAAAGCCATCGCTAAACTCTATTTCTTTACCCTCAATGTTTAACGATCGATGGGTCCGCTTCCCTTTTTGCTTTGCTTCCTCTGGCAAATGCTCTGAATTAATGCTTAGAAACCAATTGATGTTTGCCTTTTCTAAGTTTAAAAATCCCTTTACATGAGATTCACTGCTTTCAATAAGTTCGCTATCTAACGGCTTGCCGAAAATCCATAACAGCATATCAAAAAAATGAATGCCAATATTAGTGGCCACTCCACCTGACTTTGATTCCTCGCCCTTCCAACTATGATAGTACCAGCTTCCACGGGAGGTGATATACGTTAAGTCAACCTCAAACTTTTTACCAAGAGGTGCTTCATCAATTTCTTTCTTCAAGGCAATGATGGCGGGATGAAGCCTTAATTGCAAAATAGTGTACACCTTTTTGCCTGTTTCTTTTTCGAGTTGTTCAAGGGCCTCGACATTCCATGGGTTAAGCACTAAAGGCTTTTCACAAATGGCATCAGCTCCTTGCCTAAGGGCAAAACGGATGTGGGAATCATGCAGATAATTAGGCGAACAAATACTCACAAAATCAATCTTTGTCCCCGTGCGTTTTAACTTGTCAATATGCCGATCAAACCGCTCAAACTCGGTAAAGAAATCAGCCTTAGGAAAATACGAGTCAATAATGCCAACGCTATCAAATTTATCAAGCGCAGCCACCAGATTGTTGCCCGTGTCTTTGATGGCTTGCATGTGGCGCGGGGCTATGTAACCTGCAGCACCGATTAAAGCAAAATTTATCATGATTTTTAGGATTAAAGGTTTTCAGGAGGAGTAATGTTGGAAACGCGGCCTTCTTTCAACAAATATTTTTCACCGCTTTCTGAGCAAGTGGCAGCTCCCGTTTTGTCAAATATCAGCTTTTGCCCGTATTCACTCATCCACCCTGTTTGCCTTGCGGGATTACCCATGACCAGCGCATAATCTGGAACAGTTTTAGTGACCACCGCACCTGCGCCAATAAAAGCATATTTACCTATATCGTGGCCACACACAATGGTGGCATTTGCGCCAATAGTTGCCCCTTTTTTTACCACTGTTTTTAAGTATTGGCTCTTCCTGTTCACTGCACTGCGAGGGTTGATAACATTGGTGAAAACCATGGATGGCCCCAGAAACACATCGTCTTCGCAAATAACCCCAGTATAGATTGAAACATTGTTTTGAACCTTCACATTGTTGCCTAAAACTACTTCGGGCGAGATGACGACATTTTGCCCAATGTTACAATTCAACCCTATTTTGCAATGAGACATGATGTGAGAGAAATGCCAAATCTTAGTGCCATTGCCAATCTCACAGCCCTCATCCACAATAGCTGAAGTGTGTACAAAATAATTATTCGTGTCACCCATGATAAAAGCTTTTTATTGTTTTCACGATATAGTGCAATTCTTCCATATTCATTTCTGTATGGATTGGCAATGATATCACCGTTTTTGATAGTTTTTCCGTTACCGGAAAAGAACCTTCCCCCACTCCAACTTGCTGATATGCCTTTTGAAAATGTAAGGGCACGGGATAATAGATCATGGTAGGAATTCCCCTTTCTTCCAGATAAGTTTTCAACTCGTCTCTTCGTTCGGCACGAAGTGTGTATTGATGAAACGCATGGGTTGAATACGCAACTCGTTGGGGGATTAAGATTCCTTGCACTGCTTGTAGTTCATGATCATAAAAATTTGCTGCTTCATTTCTTTTGTGTGTATAGTCATTTAAGTGTTTTAGCTTTACTTGCAAGACAGCCGCTTGAATTGTATCCAACCGGCTATTCACACCAATACTTTCATGATGGTATTTGATCTTTTGGCCATGATTGGCCATCATCTTTATCTTGGCTGTGAGGGCAACATCTTGAGTAAAAATTGCTCCCCCATCGCCAAAGCAACCTAGGTTTTTAGAAGGAAAGAAAGAGGTGGTGCCAATAGTGCCAATGGTGCCCGCTTTTTTATGAGTGCCATTTGAAAAAATAAAATCTGCGCTTAATGCCTGGGCAGTATCTTCAATGATATGAAGATTGTTCAAAGAGGCAATCTTTTGAATAGCTTCCATATTAGCACACTGTCCATACAAATGAACAGGCACGATTGCTTTAGTTTTGGATGTGATTTTTTCTTCGATATGAGAAACGTTGATGGTAAACGTATCTTCGTCTACATCAACAAACACAGGGGTAAGCCTCAATAAGGCAATAACTTCTGCAGTGGCTACATAGGTGTGCACCGGCAAGATCACTTCATCGCCAGGTTTTAATTCCAACGCCATCATGGCGATTTGGAGCGCATCGGTACCGTTGGCACACGTGATAACATTAATCCCGCCAACGTAAAATGATAGCTCTTGGGCAAAGGCATTTACTTGTGGCCCTTGAATAAAAGCTGTAGTGTCAAGAACATTCTGAATTGCCGCATCAACCTCGGGTTTTATCCGCAAGTATTGGTTGTGAAGGTCAACCATCTTTATGTTTTCCGAAATCATTTTCCTGCTAATTTCTTTTCCCAATTCCATGCATGAAGAAGTGCTTCACTAGTTGAAAAGCCTGCTTTCCATTTTAATTGATAATTGGCCTTAGTGGCGTCAGCATACGTTTTTTCAACATCTCCTGCTCTTCGTGGCCCAATAGAATAATTCAATTTAACACCTGTGATCTGCTCAAAGGTGTAGATCAATTCTAAGACAGAAACGCCTACACCTGTACCTATGTTAAAAGCTTCAAAGCTGTTTGCTGGTTTTGATTGATTCAAAAATTCAAGTGCCTTTACATGTGCTTGGGCGAGATCAACTACATGGATGTAATCGCGCAAGCAGCTTCCATCGGGGGTGTTGTAATCATTTCCAAATACGGTGAGTTTATCCCTTTTGCCAACGGCAGTTTGCGTGATGAAAGGAACTAGATTATTGGGAACACCCAACGGCAATTCACCTATCAAGCCAGAAGGGTGCGCACCAATCGGGTTAAAATAGCGAAGCGATATTACCTTGTAGCTTGAATAGGAGTCCTCTAAAATGCGCTCGCACATCTGCTTGGTGGCACCGTAAGGCGATTCTGCCCGTTTGAATGGTGCATCTTCTTTCACTGGAATTTGATCGGGCTGCCCGTACACTGTACATGACGAAGAGAAGATCAAATTCTTTACTTGAAAGTCTTTCATTACGTCAAGCAAGGTAATGAGCGAGCTAATGTTATTGTGATAATAGATTAAAGGCCGTTGAACTGACTCACCCACCGATTTGAAAGCAGCAAAATGAATTACTCCGCTAATCAAACCTTCTATTTGAAATACTGATTCTAAAAATTCTCGCTTAGCACAATCTCCTTTATAAAATGGAAGCTTCTCGCCAACGATCTTCTCAACACCCAAAAGAAGGGTTGAATCACTTTTAGAAAAATCATCAATAAGGATGGGTTGATAACCTGCTTTTAACAGTTCAACAGCGGCATGAGATCCAATATAGCCTGCACCTCCAGTTACTAATATTTTCTTTTTTACTTCCATTTAAAGTCGGGCTGTAATTTTGGATTTATCCAGCGAGCCTTTTACATCATACACAACTGTTTTTGAAGTCGTGAACTGAGACCAGTCCAATTGTTTGAAATCGTCATGGCCAACAGCCAAAACCACTGCATGGTATTTTTTGGAAAGGTTGCTCACCAAGTTGAGATCATACTCGTGTTTTACTTCTTTGGCATCAGCTTGGGGATCAAAAACTTCCACGTTAGTTCCGAAACTCTGCAATTCTCTAATCACGTCAACCACTTTGCTGTTGCGTATATCCGGGCAGTTCTCTTTAAATGTAACGCCCAGCACCAATACATCTGCTTTGAAAATTGGTAATTCATTTTTTGCCATCAATTTGATTACGCAGTTGGCAATATGAACACCCATGTTATCATTTATTCTACGGCCTGAGAGTATCACTTCTGGGTGATAGCCAAGACTTTCAGCCTTGTGGGTAAGATAATATGGATCGACACCAATGCAATGACCTCCTACCAGCCCTGGTTTGAAGGGAAGAAAATTCCATTTGGTACCCGCAGCCTCAAGAACCTCGTGGGTGTCTATGCCCATTCGTTCAAAAATCAAAGCCAGTTCATTTACAAATGCAATATTTACATCACGCTGCGAGTTTTCGATCACCTTGGCGGCTTCTGCTACCTTTAGTGAAGAGGCTTTGTGTGTACCTGCTTTTATGATTTTAAGATAAAGCTGGTTTACTTTCTCTGCAATTTCCGGTGTACTGCCGCTGGTCACCTTCTTAATAGTAGTGACTCTATGGAGCTTATCGCCTGGATTTATCCGCTCAGGAGAATAGCCGCAAAAGAAATCTTGGTTGAATTTTAACCCGCTTACTTTTTCAAGGACGGGAACACAAACTTCTTCCGTGCAGCCTGGATAGACGGTGGACTCATAGATTACAACATCATTTTTTTTCAAGGCTTTCCCCACTGTTTCACTGGCTTTGATAAGTGGTGTAAGGTCTGGTTTTTTAAACTCATCAACTGGGGTGGGAACAGTAATAATAAAGTAATTTACATTTTTTAAATCCGCCAGCTCGAAAGAGAACGTGAGCTTATTAGATTCTAAAAGTTCCTTATTATCAACCTCTTTGGTTCGGTCAAAACCGGTTTTTAATTCGGCAATCCTTTCCTTGTTGATGTCAAAACCAACTACGTCAATTATTTTACCAAACTCCACCGCAAGTGGAAGACCAACATAGCCCAACCCGATTACACCAATTTTGTCCATACACTATTTATTATTGATTTTATAATACTCTAAATACCAATCCACGAATTTACTAATTCCATCTTCTATTGAGGTTGATGGCTTAAATCCTATCTCATTTTCTAGGTCTGTAATATCTGCTTTTGATTCAAGAACATCGCCTTCTTGGAGCGGAAGGAAATTTTTAACTGCTTTTTTGCCCAATTTATTTTCTAATACCTCAATGAAGTATAGCAGTTCTACAGATTGGTTGTTTCCAATATTGAAAAGCTTGTATGGGGCAAAACTTGTTGATGGGTCTGGATGAAGGGCATCCCATTTTTCATTTTGAGTAGGTATTTTGGGTAGAAGCCTAACAATGCCTTCGACAATGTCATCCACGTAAGTGAAGTCGCGTCTCATCTTGCCATGATTATACACGTTTATAGCACGGCCTTCTAATATAGCCTTTGTAAAAATAAACAATGCCATATCGGGTCTTCCATAAGTTCCGTAGGCAGAGAAGAATCGAAGGCCAGTAGTAGGCAAATTATAAAGATTGGAATATGCATGAGCCATCAACTCATTCGCTTTTTTCGAGGCTGCATACAAAGCTAACGGATGGTCAACATTATCACGCGTTGAGAAGGGCATGGATCGATTGGCTCCATACACAGAACTAGAAGAAGCATAAATTAAATGCTTTGGTTTGTAATTTCTACACGCTTCCAAAATATTTAAGAACCCATGCATATTACTTTCTAGATAAGCATAGGGATGGGTAATTGAATGGCCAACGCCTGCCTGAGCAGCAAGATTAACCACATAATCTATTTCATTTTGCGCAAAGAGACTGTCTACAGCTTGTTTGTCAGTAAGTTCATCTTTATAAAATTTGAACTTCTTATTTCTTAATAATAGATGGAGTCGAGATTCTTTTAAGGTGACTTCATAATAAGGATTGAGGTTGTCGAGGCCAATGACAGAAAAATCCAAGTCGCAAAGTTTTTGAGACAGATGAAACCCAATAAACCCAGCAGCCCCGGTAACTAAAATAACTTCTTGTTTTGACATGGAGAGTACTTACCGTAATTTCGTGCGCAAATTAAGTACTTAAAATTTAAACATTGTAATTTTTACTAATGGAGAATCCGCAAAAACCTGTGCCATCTGACGAAATTGATCTTGGGGTCTTATTTTCGAAAATTGGAGATTTCTTTAATAATGTAGGAATGGGTTTCCTGCGGGCTTTGGCAGGGCTAAGGCAAATTCCTACCCAGAACAAAACACTTTTTATTTTACTCTTTTTAATTTCGGTAGTAGGAGCAGTTCTCTATTCGAAAGGTATTATCACAAAAAAATATTATGAGTCAACAATGATTATTAATAGCACCTACCTTAATACAAGAATGCTCAATGAAACAGTCGGGAAACTAAACCAGCTAGCTAAAGAGAAAAATAAGATAGGATTGGCAAAAACTCTTCAAATTTCTCAAAAACTTGGCGACAGTATTTCCTCTTTTATGTCAAAACCTTTCGTTTCTGAGGAGGAAGTAATTGATTTAGAGATACTTTCGGAAAAAATAAGAAACTTATCCGAAAAAAAAGACACCAAACTTATAGATCAACTCATCGGTAGGTTAAAAATCGAAAACCGCCATTCTTTTGAAATCACAGTACAGGTAAATTCTCCAACTTCTATTAAGCCACTGGAAACTGCTCTTATTAAATATTTTCGAACTGATCCATTTATTAAAAAAAGAATTGACATTGATAGTATCAACTTAATACTTAAAAAAAAGAAGCTTGAATCTGAATCAATGAAACTTGATAGCCTTAAAAAAGTTATTTTCCAGAACTATCAGAGTATGGCTCAACAAAGCAGGCAAGGCTCTAACAATGTTATTTTGAGTGACAAGGCAGTAACCGATCCTATCCAAATTTATAATCAAGACATAAATCTCTATAACGAAATTCAAGCCATTGATAGGGAACTATACATAAAACCAGCTTTTGAGGTAGTCACTGGCTTTACCGAGTTTACCGAACCGGCAAGTCCTGGAATTGCAAAATCAATATTGATTTTTGTTTTAATAGCGTTTGCCCTTGGCTACGTTATTGTCGCTTTACTTAGTTTTAATAGATACCTCTCTACTTTGTCCTAAACTTGATAATTGCATTAATAAAAAAAGAAATAAACCTGGAGATACGCAGGAAAGCTGTCATCTCAGGATTGCTTATTTATCTGGGATGCACTGTTTTTATTAGTTATATGGCTTTTGGATTTAGGGTTGTCGATGCCACAAGTTGGAGCGCGCTTTTTTGGATCACCCTTTTGTTCACAACTGTAAACACTGTTGCCAAAAGCTTTATTGGGGAGAAAAAAGGGGAAGACATTTATTTCTATTCTATCGTGAGACCTGAAGAGGTTATTATAGCTAAGGTTTGTTACAATTTTTTTCTTTGTAGCCTTCTTTCGCTTGCCGGATTTGTTCTGTTTACTGTTTTTTTGAGCAACCCGATTGCCGATCTCTTTCTATTCCTAATTACCATTCTTTTAACATCTCTGGCATTTGCCTCCTCGCTCACGCTGCTTTCGGGTATTGCCGCAAAGGCCAATAATAGCAATATTTTAATGGCAGTTTTAAGCTTTCCCATAATTATCTCAATTCTTCTTTTATCAATAAAAATCACTAAAAATTGTATTGATGGGTTGGCCCGATCGGTAAGTTATGATGAGCTAATTATCTTAGCTTCAATTAATTGTTTGGTAGCAGCAATCTCTTACCTGCTCTTCCCTTATATTTGGCGCAGCTAAGCAGCATTTCATGAACAATACGTGGTGGAAATACCTTTCTATTATTTTACTATTCTATTCTTTTATAGGAGGTCTACTTTTTTCTGTTCCCAGGCTGCCAATTGTTAATGAGACTATTCGTGGGCTGTACTTTCATGTGCCAATGTGGTTCACCATGGTGGCGATGTTTGGCATTTCCTTTTATAATGCAATCCGTTATCTGCGCAAGCCAAATGGTTGCCTCGATACTATTTCTGTTGCGTATGCAAATGCAGGATTAGCCTTTGGTATTTTAGGTATTTTAACGGGCATGGTTTGGGCAAATTATACGTGGGGTTCACCTTGGCATGGAGATCCAAAACAAAACGGAGCTGCCATTTCTATCTTGGTCTACTTTGCGTATTTCGTGTTGAGGGGGTCTATTGAAAATGAAGAGCAAAAAGCTCGTTTAAGTGCTGTATATAATATTTTTGCCTTTGTGGCGATGATCCCTTTGATTTTCATTATTCCGCGAATGACAAGCTCAATGCATCCCGGAAACGGAGGTAATCCTGGTTTTAATATGTACGATTTGGACAGCCGGATGAGACTTGTTTTTTACCCTGCTTGTATTGGATGGATACTTTTGGGGATATGGATTGCAAGTCTTAGAATCCGAATGAAAAATGTAGAGGAAATTCTATTAGACAATGGAAAATGAAAAATCTTTTTAAAGTTTTGACGGTCGCGGGCTTATCTGGCATTTCAAATTTATGTGCTGCTCAACCAGAGGCAGAGATGGCTGATGCCATGCGCGCTGATGGAAAAATTTATGTGGTTGTCGCCATTATCACCATCATCTTGGGAGGTATTCTTACTTACCTTGTTTTAATCGATCGTAAAATATCAAGGTTAGAAAAGAGGGCTGCGGAAAAAAAATAAGGAATCACCAATTTCCTAGGCATCTTGACTTAACTTTGTTTGTTAAACAAAAGAACCTGAGTGTAATGAAAAAATCATATTTGATTACCATTGTAATAATTGCCGCTGCCATAGGAATAATCATAGCCACTGCTGGAGATGCAAGTACTTATGTTGATTTTGATCAAGCCTATCAGATGGCCGAGGCTGGCAAAACTTCCAGTATTCACATTGTTGGCTCATTGAAAAAAGACAGTAATGGAGAGATCATTGGTTTAGAAAAAAGTATGGATAGGCTTTCGTGTTCATTTCTTCTGGTAGACGAAAAAAACAAGGAAGAGAAAGTAATTTATAATGAACCCGTGCCCGCAGACTTAGGCAAATCAGAGAAAATTGTGGTGATTGGTGAGTATCAAGGCAATAAGTTTGTAGCAGAAAAGATTTTATTAAAGTGTCCTTCCAAATATCAAGAGCAAAAATTAAAAGCTGGCGTTTAATAATTGTTGATCCAACAAAAATCAGTTAGCGCTTATGCATTATCTTATCGGCAATCTTGGCCATTTATTTGTCATCACTTCCTTTGTAACCTCCGCATTAGCAGTATTTGCTTATTTTAAAGCTCATAGTGAGAATAATCCTGAGCAAAAAAAAGCTTGGCTCTTTAATGGCAGGGTTGCTTTCTATTCTCATGTAGCCTCTATTTTTGGAATAGCTTTTTGCCTGTTCTTTATCATCAATAATCATTACTTCGAATACCATTATGCTTATTCTCACTCATCGCGACATTTAGAAACTCAATATATCATTTCAAGTTTTTGGAATGGCCAAGAAGGAAGTTTTCTGTTATGGATGTTTTGGGAAGCCATCATTGGGCTTATTCTTATCCAAACCCAAAAAAGCTGGGAAGCATCAACAATGGTGGTATTTTGCAGCGTGCAAGTGTTTCTCGCTTCCATGATTCTTGGTGTGGTAATACCAGCAATAAATATCAAAATAGGCAGCTCGCCATTCATCTTGTTAAGGGATGCAATGGATGCTCCCATTTTTAAATCGCAACCAGAATTTATACCCAAAGACGGAACCGGATTAAACCCGCTGCTTCAAAACTATTGGATGGTAATCCATCCGCCAACGCTTTTCTTAGGTTTTGCACTAACGCTGGTGCCCTTTTCATTTTGCATTGCTGGCCTGTGGCAAAAAAAATATTCCGAGTGGATAAAACCCGCTTTACCGTGGACATTATTAGGAGGAGCTGTTTTAGGATTGGGGATTTTAATGGGTGGTTATTGGGCGTATGAAACATTAAACTTTGGAGGCTATTGGAACTGGGACCCGGTAGAAAATGCA
>JANXRR010000592.1 GCA_025356795.1 Bacteroidia bacterium | reverse complement strand
GTTAGAAACCTCTTATCAACCTGGGCTAACTTCCATAGATATGCGCTCGGTATTACCTCCGTTTATAGCCGAAAGTTTAAAGCAAGGGTTTAAGGATTTTGGTACTAAAATGAGAGGCTACTTGACGAACGAGGCGCAGATAATTGGTGTTGAAAGTAGAACCTCTTCGCCTGTTAGAATCCCACGTGTGAAAGAAACCCTCGAGCATCCACAAATGAAACGACTTTTTCCGTGCGGGGAAGGTGCTGGCTTTGCCGGTGGCATTGTTTCGGCAGCAATGGATGGCGAACGATGTGCAGAAAGTGTTGCTAACCTTTACGCTAACAATAAATGAAAAAGACAGTTATAATTGGCGCAACACCGAATGAAAGCCGCTATGCTTACCTCGCTGCAAACATGCTTCACCAATATCATTATGATTTTGTGCCGCTCGGCATCAAACAAGGAATTGTTTTGGGTAAGCAAATTTTCGATATCAATTCAAAGCCAGCCATTGAGCATGTTGATACTGTAACAATGTACATCGGACCGCAGCATCAGTCTGAATGGTATGCTTACATTATAAGTTTGAAGCCTAACCGGGTTATCTTCAATCCGGGAACTGAAAATGAGGAGTTTGAAACGCTTCTCAAACAACATTGCATAGAACCCATTAAAGCCTGCACGTTGGTAATGTTAAGAACGGGGCAGTTTTAGTTGCCCTGATATTTGACTCATTAAAATCCAGCAAATTATTTTTTGATCACTCAAAGATCAGCTATATTAGATTTTATCAATCAGTAGGCTATGTTCTCTTCTCCATTTTAATTATCCCATTAAATTTTAAGATCATGGTAAATGAAAAAAAATTCATAAATATTAAAGAACTAGGAGTTAAATCAGGTAAAAAAATTAAGCTAAAGGATTATCCAACTGCTTATAAAGGAAAGGAGCTAAACAAAAAAGACTCGGAACAATTGCTTCAATCAAGCATTAAACAATTGGCAATTATTCAAGACGAATTATATGCTCATGATAAGTATAGTGTGCTGATTGTTTTTCAAGCGATGGATGCAGCCGGTAAAGATGGTGCAATCAAACACGTAATGTCGGGGTTCAATCCGCAAGGAGTAAAAGTTTATAGCTTCAAAACTCCTAATTCAACTGAGCTTGATCATCATTACTTATGGCGACATGAGTTGAGTTTGCCAGCGCAAGGCGAGATAGCTATTCATAATCGTTCTCATTATGAAAATATATTGATAACTAGAGTTCATCCAGAATTTATCCTTAATGAAAAGTTGCCAGGCATAACTTCAGTGGCTGATGTTGACGAAGCTTTTTGGGAAAGACGGATAAAGCAGATTAGGCGGTTTGAAAAAAACCTTACCGAAAATGGGATGCTGATATTAAAATTCTTTTTGCACTTATCGAAAGATGTGCAGAAGAAGCGGTTCCTTGAACGAATCGAAGATCCATCTAAGAACTGGAAATTTTCTGTTAGCGATTTAAAGGAAAGAGGGTATTGGGATCAATACCAAAAAGCGTATGAGCAAGCCATCAGTGAAACATCAACTGAAAATGCGCCTTGGTACATTATTCCTGCGGATGATAAGTGGTATGCCCGGCTTGCCATCGCGTCTGTGATTCACCAACATTTTGAAAAATTGGAATTGAATTACCCGGTGCTAAATGCGGCTCAAAAGGCAGAGCTTGAAAAGGCAAAGGTTCAATTGCTTAGTGAGACACCTCCTTCAAGAGTTAAAAAAGAAAAGAAGGGAAATAAGAATAACTGATTTGACACTTTTTGCCGATGTTAATTTCACTTTAAGACTTAAGAATTTTCGCTAGAAATAGAGCGAGCATTCTCATCAAAAATTATATTGGTAAAACCTCATTTTATTTGAATTTTAATGGCATCGATGGCCTTAAAAATTCTTATCTTCGCAGGTTTTAAAATTGAACTAATGAACGAAGAACAGAAGAAGCAAGAATCTAATTATTCAGCTAGTAATATTCAGGTTTTAGAAGGTCTTGAGGCCGTAAGAAAGCGCCCGGCCATGTACATTGGCGATGTGGGTGTAAGAGGCCTTCATCATTTAATTTGGGAAGTGGTAGATAACTCAATTGATGAGGCGCTCGCAGGCTATTGCGATAAGATCAATGTCATTATCAATACCGATAATTCAGTTACTGTTGAAGACAATGGTAGAGGTATTCCTACGGATATGCACGAGAAGGAGCAAAGGTCTGCTCTAGAAGTTGTAATGACTGTTTTACATGCCGGTGGTAAGTTCGATAAGAACACGTACAAAGTATCTGGAGGATTGCATGGCGTGGGTGTGTCGTGTGTAAATGCGTTGTCTGATATTTTAATAGCAACAGTTTATCGGGAAGGCCAAATTTTCGAACAAGAATATCAACGGGGCACGCCCCAATATCCCGTAAGGGTAATTGGCACTTCTGATCGCAGAGGTACCACCATTCACTTCAAACCTGACAAAGAAATATTTACAGCTTGGGAATATAACTACGAAACAGTGGCGGCCAGGCTAAGGGAGCTTTCGTTCCTCAATCCTGGTATCAGCATTTCATTAAAAGATTTGCGCGAGATGACCGAGAACGGGGAACCCCGCTCAAGTCTATTTTTATCCGAAGGAGGGTTGAGGGAATTTGTCGAGTATATTGATTCGACAAAAGAAAAACTCATACCATTCCCCATCTACATTGAGAATGAAGGCAGTCATATTCCTGTTCAAGTTGCCATGAGTTACAATACCTCTTATAGCGAGAACCTAGTCTCCTATGTAAATAATATCAACACCATTGAAGGAGGTACTCATGTGGCAGGGTTTAGAAGAGCCTTAACACGTACATTAAAAAGTTATGCTGATAAGTCAGGCTTACTTGAAAAAGCAAAAGTAGATATTAGTGGTGATGATTTTCGTGAGGGATTAACTGCCGTTATATCGGTAAAAGTTCAAGAGCCACAATTTGAAGGCCAGACCAAAACTAAACTTGGTAACTCTGATGTAATGGGCGCAGTAGATACTGCCGTGGGCGAAATGCTTCAGCATTATTTGGAGGAGCATCCTAAAGAAGCAAAGCAAATAGTAAATAAAGTTATTTTGGCAGCTCAGGCACGCATTGCTGCTCGCAAGGCTCGCGAAATGGTGCAGCGCAAGAACGTGCTTTCAGGCTCTGGCCTTCCCGGTAAACTAGCAGACTGCGCAAGTTCTGATCCCTTTATTTCAGAACTTTATTTAGTGGAAGGCGATTCGGCTGGTGGATCAGCTAAGCAAGGAAGGGATCGTCACTTTCAAGCGATACTACCTTTGCGAGGAAAAATTTTGAATGTAGAGAAAGCGCAAGAGCATAAGATTTATGAAAACGAAGAAATCAGGAATATGATTACTGCGCTCGGGGTTACCTTCGGTACAGAAGATGGTGAAAAGACACTTAACCTAGCCAAACTTCGGTATCATAAAGTGGTAATAATGACCGATGCAGATGTCGATGGAAGTCACATTCGCACATTGATCTTGACATTTTTCTTTCGCTATATGCGTGAGCTAATTGATCAGGGTTACGTTTATATCGCTTTGCCACCATTATATCTATTAAAGAAAGGCAAGGAAGAACGTTATTGCTGGACAGAAGAGCAACGTGATAAGCTGATTAAGGAATTAGCGAAAGATGGCAAAGAGGAAAGTGTAGGCATTCAACGTTATAAAGGACTTGGCGAGATGAACCCAGAACAATTATGGTCTACTACAATGGACCCTGTCAGAAGAACTCTCAAGAGAGTAAGCGTTGAATCTGCTGTGGAAGCAGATCATCTATTCTCCATGCTGATGGGCGATGAGGTAGCACCGAGGCGCGAATTTATTGAGGCCAATGCAAAATATGCTAGAATTGATATTTAGCAAATTTCAAAATATCACATACCCTTAATCTGCTTTTTGAAAAGAATAAACTTTAATCGATTATTTTCGACCCTTATTTCAAAGAAAAAATCTATGGGAGTAGGTGACGTGAATTTAGTGAAGGATGTTGCAATTGAGAAACAGATATTTGACAGCAATTACATAAGTCGTGATTTAAGTTGGATTCAATTCAACTATCGGGTGTTAGATCAAGTGAAACACGAAGATCGCAGTATTCTTGAACGGAATTTCCCTTAATCCACTATAATCATAACGTTCCTTACCATAATCGAGGTAGTTATATAAACTCCCTACTCGGATAGTGCAAAACTCATCTAAGTTAGAG
>JANXRR010000587.1 GCA_025356795.1 Bacteroidia bacterium | reverse complement strand
TTAGACAGAAATGGCAATACAGCACAATATTTTTCTGATGAAGAAGAGCATAATTATTATGAACTACTACAGAGTTATCATTTCTCTTTAGAATTTTCAAAAACCAATTTAATTCGTGAAATATTCTTTGCCAGCATAAAGAAAAAGAAATTAACAGCCGATACAATTTTGCTATTTTTAAATCAACATTCGTGGTTGGGAAAAGAATTACAAATGTCAACAAATGGTGAAAGAACACAATCATATTGTTGGCTTGCTTTAATTGCACCATCGTTGAATGAATATTTCGTAAATCTTGAATTTTATTTACGAAATCCAGTCAACTACCCGAATTTCATTTTATGTACTGACAGTTTAGCTTTGAAAATAGAAGGTATGTTACGAGATATTTGTGACTTTAAAGGTGTTACGACATACGAGTTTAGGACAGACAAAAAAGGCAGAACCGTTTCACAAGAAAAAGACATTCATAAATTACTATACGAAGAAGAAGTAACCAAACTAATTGACAAAGACGATTTACTTTTCTTCAAATTTTTACTTGTTGAAAAAGCAGGTTATAACTTACGCCACAAAGTAGCACATTCATTATTGACATTTTATGAATACAACATTAACTATGTGAATTTGCTAATTATGGCTATTTTAAAATTTGGCAAGTATGACTTTGTTCCTAAAAAACAGACTGACCCTGCGACATAATAGCACTACAGGCAACATTGGGTTTCAGTAACATTATTGGGCTTCGGTTCCAGGCTGACGGAATACTATTTCCCCACCTTCGCCAAGCCCTGTTCGTTGTGCGTCATACCAGTTGACACCCTAAGCCTTGGTTTAAGCGCATACAAAACACTCTATATCAAATTTCTTGATTTGCGAAGACATGAACCAAGGCTTAGATCACCGAATAATTGATACAGGTGTTTTAGTTTCAGCAATGCACTCTCCTGTTAGCAACGCAAAATAAATTCCTGACGATAGATCACCGCCATCCCAATCGTTTTTATAACTTTTTGAATAGTAAACTTCTTGCCCCCACCGATTGATCACCATCAAAGAGACCAAGCCCGATAGTTTATCGTCAAGTTGAAAATATTGATTATATGGATCACCATTGGGTGTAATCACGTTGGGGATGAACGTTGAGTTGACTACTACTTTAGAAAAGTAAATAGTATCTGATGATATGCCGCACGCATTTTTAACGGAAACCCAATACTTTCCGAAATTTTTGACTTCAAAGGTTGATGATTTTGAACCATCTTGCCAGGTGTATTCTATCCCAAAAGCATCCATGTTTGGCTGTAGCGTGATAGGCTGAATATTACACATCTGAACATCATCTCCAAGAGAAAATGGAATTGGTGTTTTCAATAGTTGGACTATCAATGTATCTGAAACAACATTGCATGAATTCGATGCCTTCACCCAATACTTTCCAGTTTTGTTAACATTTATTGACGATGAGGTTTGCCCTGTGCTCCACACAAAAGATATTGTTGCATCATTTATCCCTGTTGTGATGGTGAAATTAGTTTGATCACAAAGTGTTTTATCCGGCCCCAGCTCCAAAGAAATTTTATTTCCTGTGCCTTTAATGAGTTCAATGTTTTGCAGTTTGTCCTTTGTAGGGAGTATTGATTTTGTCCAAGTAAGTATGCTGTTATCCTTTCGTTCTGATAATTGACATGGGTCTGCGCCTTGATAAGAATACGAAACATCAAACAGGTTATCGTAATCTAAGCTCGCAATAAAAACGCCAAAATAAGGCTTCGCGATTTTCGTCAAATCAAGGCCACTCGTTTGGCTTGGAGTATTTCTTACAACATATATATGCGCACCTTCAGGGCTACCACGAAGGTTACTGATCGTTACTTTATCATCGCCTTCTTGCAGCACCAAAGAATTGCTTGACCATGAGCTAGGATAGAGATAAACGCTTTCGTCTCCAATGGGCGCGCCTGAAAAAACTCTTTTCGGAGAACCCACAAATTGCCCGTTGAATTTGTTAGGGCTCTTATCT
>JANXRR010000577.1 GCA_025356795.1 Bacteroidia bacterium | reverse complement strand
GGAAGCTTGGACATTGACTTTTATCTCAGGTGTTTTTTCTATTGCGATCGCTCAACTAGTTTTACCAGCTATGAATACCTTATCTGGGAAAGTAATAGAATTCAATCCCACGCAAAGTCCTATTTTATTATGCACAATTTTGAGTTGCATTATTTTAATAGGTTTACTTGCAGGCATTTATCCAGCTTGGGTCATCGCTCGGTTCAATCCAACCACAACATTGAAGGGTGGATCAAAGGTAAGTGGCGATCACGAATCTTCATGGTTACGCAAAGGTTTGGTAGTTGTTCAGTTTTCTATCTCGGTGGGGTTATTTATGATAGTAATTTTAATTGCACAGCAAGTGAATTTCCTGCGCAGCAAACACCTTGGGTTCAATAAAGACAACATTATCAATGTAGAAATAAATGATCCTATCCATAAGTCTGCTCTCCTCACCAATCAGCTTTACACTATTGCCCAAGTGAAAGATGTTTCATTTGCTACAGCCACACCAAGTAACGAAGGGCACTGGGGTACTGTGATGAGTAGGATTAGCCGTGAAGATCCCAACCGCAAAGAGATGACCCTGATTTTTGCCGATGAGCATTACTGCAAAATGTATGGTTTTAAATTATTGGCTGGGAGATACCTTCAAGCCTCAGATACAAATTATGTTTCCAACTCAATTCCTGAAGCAAAGCAATTGATGAAAGCGGTGGTGAATGAAAAGTTGATCCATGAGTTAAATTATAAATCCAATGAAGCAGCCGTGGGCGAGCACATATATATTGGTTGGAATAGTGGCAATGTAGAAATCGTGGGCGTGGTCGCTGATTTCAATACAGGGTCACTCCATCAAGCAATCAAACCTACACTGATCACGTCCAGTCCGGGTGACCACGGCCAAGTTAGCATCAAGATAGAAGCTAAAAGTAATGTGCCCACCACTTTAGCTGCCATTGAATCTGCGTGGAAAGTAGCCTTTCCTGAAGGCATATTCTCTTATCATTTCTTAGACGATCAAATAGATGCTTTCTACAAAGCAGAGGAAAGGCTGTACAGTCTTTTCAAAATATTTTCAGGACTTGCTATGTTCATTTCATGTTTGGGCCTATGGGGCCTTGCCACCTTCTCCGCGCAATCACGCACCAAAGAAATCGGCATTAGAAAAGTAATGGGCGCATCTGTAAAAAGCATTGTAACACTACTATCAAAAGAATTTTTATTGTTAGTTTTAATAGCCTTGGCAATTGCTACCCCATTCGCATGGTACGGCATCCATCAATGGCTGCAAAATTATGCCTATCGCACAGAAATCACGTGGTTGATTTTTGGCATTGCCGGATTAATAACAATATTGATAGCCCTTATAACAGTAAGCTGGCAAGCGATAAAAGCCGCGGTTGCGAACCCGGTGGAGAGTTTAAGGAGTGAATAAGAGCAGTAACAAGTTACATTTTTACATCCACTATAATTTAAAGTGATGGCGTTAAACAAATTATCAGCTGAGCGCGGCTTCAGTAAACTCTACAGATTAGATCAAAAGAGAATAGTCAAAGTGTAATGATAGCTACTGATTAATAACAATTGGTAATCAACAACTATTTTAACACTTGATTGTTATAAACCAAAATTATTAAAGGACAACGATCAATTAACAGCTAACCCGATGCTACGTAATTACCTTCTAATCGCCAGCAGAAATTTATTAAAGAACCCTGTGTTCTCCTTCATCAACATTTCCGGGCTTTCGCTTGGTATGGCTGCATTCATTTTGATTTTTCAATACATCAGCTTTGAGAAAAGTGTAAATGGTTTTCATACCAACTTGCCCAACATCTATCGAGTGTTAATGCAGAATAAAAATGGTGAAATGTGGGATGGAGTAGCCCCTGGATTGGTAGCCCTTGCTAAACAACGAGTGGTTGAGATAAAGGAATACTGTCGCATTGCAGAAGGCAGTTCCTTGGGTGATGGTGTAGTAGCGCTAGGCAATTCATTCTCTTCAAATAAATCTTTTCGAGAGAATAATTTTGCGTATGTAGAAGGTAATTTTTTCGAGATTTTTAGTTTTCAACTAATTGAAGGGAATGTCAATTCTATTAAAGAACCTAACACAGTAGCATTATCGCAATCAACAGCTAAGAAATATTTTGGTGATAAGAATTCGATTGGTAATGTAGTTGCACTCAATAATCAATTTGGCAAAACACTTTATACAGTCACATTGATATATGCTGACATCCCAGAGAATTCAGATTTAAAGTATGATCTATTGTTTTCTATACAAACACTGGCGAACAAAGCAAATTTAGATGGCAACGAAGGCTGGGCGAGCCTTGATGGGTTGAAATCGCAATGGATGAACGCCTACATACTCTTACAACCAGGAGCCAATTCCACGTTAGCAGAAATAAAAATAACGGAAGTAAAAAAGCAAGCCACCCCAGAAAGCACCGATATTATTAGGCTTCAGCCTATGGTCAATCAACATTTGGCCCGCTCATTAAGTGATAATTTTCCTACCAAAGGAAATTTGAAATTCATTTATTTACTCAGTGGTATTTCTATTTTGATTTTGGCAATTGCATGGTTCAATTATATCAATCTTTCTACCGCAGGCGCAGTTAAGCGTGCTAAAGAAGTGGGCATTCGTAAAGTAACAGGCGCAAGCCGACAACAATTAGTCCGACAGTTTTTAGGTGAGTCTTTAGTAATTAACATATTAGCTTTATTTATCGCCCTTGCGCTGGTCAATGCATTGCAAAGCAGCTATAACTATTTTATCCATAAAGAACTTTCGTTCGCAACATTTCAGCAAGGTAATTTTTGGTTAATCGGTTCAACTTTAATTGCAGTCGGTTCGCTAGCTTCTGGTGGTTATACTGCTTTTGTACTCACATCCTTCAATCCATCACAAACTTTAAAAGGTATTTATCGCAATACAAACAGCGGCATTTGGCTCCGGAAAATATTAGTGGTTTTTCAATTTA
>JANXRR010000564.1 GCA_025356795.1 Bacteroidia bacterium | reverse complement strand
TCGCTTCTAGCGAACCCTTGATTTTTGAAGATCAGCTACTTTCTCCGTTGGTCAATCGAATTGCTTGGGAGCAAATTATAGTCAGTCGCGAAAATTATTATATAAATTCCGAAGCGATTGGCAAGCTTTATTATAATTCTGTTTATTGGGCCATTAAATCGCCCATTACGGGAGAGGTAATTGGTATTCTTAGTATTCCTTTTTTTGAATCAGCTTATTCTCTTGAGCGAACAGAAATTAATGTGGTATCATCTATTCTTGGAGTTTTCTCAATTGCATTTATTCTGTTTTCGCTGCTTTCTTATTTTTTCATTAATGGACTCACGTCACCTCTAAGGTTTATTACACAAGCACTTCGTAAAATTAGCCTTACAGGTAGTAATACGCCTATTCATTGGAAGGCTAAAGATGAAATTGGACTTATGGCCAATGAGTATAATCGTATGTTGCTCAATCTTGAAGATAGTAAATCAGAACTTCAGAAAAGTCAAAAAGAGATTGCCTGGCGTGAGATTGCTCAACAAGTTGCTCATGAAATTAAAAATCCTTTGACTCCAATGAAATTAACATTACAGCAAATGGAGTTTGGTTTTTTGAACGGTGAGGTCTCTCAAGAAAGAACTCAAAAATTGGTAAATGTATTGCTTAAGCAGGTGGAAATACTCAATGATATTGCAAGTTCATTTAGTGCTTATGCAAAAATGCCAGCTCCACAAATTACTAAACTTGACATTCATAGTCTTTTACAGCGATCAATTGATTTATTTGTTAATGAAGAGGAAGTGAAAATTACTCTTCAAAAGTTAAAGGATATATATGTGATGAGTGATGAATCAATTTTACTTCGGGCCTTTTCAAATATTATTTTAAATGCTATTCAGGCGAAAAAAGAAAACCATTTTTTGGAAATTGAAATTTCCTTCACTATTCAAAATGGAAATTGCGTTGTTTCTATTCGAGATGACGGTAAAGGCATTGAAGAAGAATTGCGCGACAAAATCTTTAAGCCTCATTTTACCACTAAATCTACCGGCTCAGGGCTTGGACTAGCTATTGTAAAACAAACAATAGAGCTTTGTGGTGGTGCAATTTGGTTTGAGACTCAAGCGCAAGTAGGAACCACCTTTACTTTACAATTGCCGCTCGTAATAAATCACAATTAGTTAATATGGAGAAACTGTTTAACTAACTTTCATTGAATCATAATTCTTAACTTTCAAATAAAAATAAGAACTATGAGGCGAATGATAATTGCTCTTGGCTCCCTTTTCCTTTTTATCAGTTGCAATCAAAAAAGCGTTAACCAGCAATTGGTCAACAATACTGCTCTTTATAAAGAATTGATGACTACACACATTACATTGCCTAATGGTTGGTCATTAACCCCAGTAGGTAAAAGTATTGCCTTAGATGATCTTCCTCTTAATCTGGTAGTGGCTCCATCTCAAAAAATGATGGCCGTTACAAATAATGGACAAAGCACTCAAACGATTACGTTAATTGATGTTAAAACAGAAAAAGTATTGGATAATGTGGAGATTAAAAAATCATGGGTAGGGCTCGCTTTTAGTGATGATGAGCAATTTCTATATGCTTCTGGTGGAAATGATAACCTCTTAGTGATTTATAAAATCAGTAAGGGAAAATTGATAGTTGATGGTGAAATTAAATTAGGTAATGAATATCCAAAAGATAAAATTTCTCCAGCGGGTCTTTGTGTTGATTCAAAATTAAATCGATTATATGTAGTGGCCAAGGATTCTAAGTCACTTTTTATTTGCGACCTAAATGATCGAAAGGTTATTAAAGAAGAAAAACTCGAAGATGAGCCATATACGTGCAAACTTTCTCCTTCTACAGGAGAATTATTTATTTCAATATGGGGAGGAAGTAAAGTGATCGCCTACGATGTGATAAAGGGAAAAATATCACACATAATTGCAACAAACGGCCATCCAAATGATTTACTTTTTACCAAAGACGGTAAGTATCTTTTTGTTCCCAACGGAAATGACAATACTGTTTCAGTGATTGAAACCACTACCTATAAAGTGATAGAACATATTAGTTCTTCGCTTTACCCCAATTCACCCATTGGCTCTACGCCCAATGGTGCTGCTTTATCGGTTGATGAGAAAACATTATATATTGCCAATGCTGATAATAATTGCTTAGCTGTTTTTGATGTAACTAAAAAAGGGCAAAGTCATTCAAAAGGATTTATTCCTACAGGTTGGTATCCTACTGCGGTGAAAACAATTGGTAATAAAATTTATGTAACAAATGGAAAAGGGTTTACATCTAAACCTAATCCAAAAGGGCCAAATCCCTTCACTGTTAAGAAACCTCAAGAAAAAGGAGGAAACCCCGAAGCAAACAAACAAGTAGTAGAATACATTGGTGGCTTATTTAAGGGAACGCTATCAATTATTGATATCCCTGATGATAAAACACTAGCTACTTATTCGCATATTGTTTTTGTGAATACACCGTATAATAAACAAAAGGAAAACTTAGCTGAAGGTGAAGAAGGTAACCCTATTCCACGAAAATTGGAAAGTAAATCACCTATCAAATTTGTATTTTATATTATCAAAGAAAATAGAACATACGATCAAGTATTGGGAGATGTAAAGGCGGGGAACGGAGATTCTACTTTATGTATTTTCCCTGAAAGGTTAACACCAAATTTGCACAAACTGGCAAAGGATTTTGTCTTGCTTGATAATTTTTATGTAGATGCAGAAGTATCAGCCGATGGTCACAATTGGTCTACTGCAGCTTATGCGAATGACTATGTTGAGAAAAATTGGGTAACAAGTTATGGTGGAAGGGGAGGCGCTTATGATTACGAAGGCTCTCGAGAAATAGCTCACCCTAAGGATGGGTTCATTTGGGACTTCTGTAAACGAGCCAATGTAACCTTTAGAACGTATGGTGAATTTGTTTGGGATGGAAAGCCAAGCTATGCAGGTACAGAGAATAATTATTGTAAGCTCTACCATAGTTATGATTTAAGTTTTAAGGATGTAGATAGAGAAGTGCAATGGGAACATGACTTTGACTCTTTGCTTGCCATCAATCAAGTACCTCAATTTAATAGCATCCGTTTAGGAAATGATCACACTTCAGGGTCAAGAGAAGGTGCTTACAGCATTGAAGCAGCTATTGCAGACAATGACATGGCAGTAGGAAAGTTGGTAGAGCATCTCTCTAAATCAAAAATCTGGAACCAATCTGCCATATTTATTTTG
>JANXRR010000560.1 GCA_025356795.1 Bacteroidia bacterium | reverse complement strand
GAAAAATCGGACAGTCTATTGAGTGATTATTTTAACAATGAAACTTCTTTGATGAAAGGATTACCTACTGTGCAGTACCTGGCAGACCGGCTTAATGTTTCACCACATTATTTAAGTGATACGCTACGTTCCCTGACGGGTCAAAATGCACAACAGCATGTTCACACCAAACTCATTGAAAAAGCCAAGGAAATTTTATCAATCAGCAATTTAACAGTGGCGGAAGTAGCGTATCGTTTAGGCTTTGAGCATCCACAGTCTTTTAATAAATTATTCAAAAGAAAAACCAGTTTGTCTCCATTGGAATTCAGGCAATCATTTAACTAATGCCACATTTCCCTTTGCTCCAGTCTTAATTATTTGAGTTGTTGGGCAAAGAAGCGCAATGATTTGCTAACATATTTTTCCCAATAGCTCCACTCATGTCCTCCTGGGTATTCATCATATTCGTGGAGAATTTTTTGCTCAACCATTTTTCTGTGCAGCTCTCTGTTGTGTTCAATTAGTAAGTCGCTTGTTCCGCAGTCGAAACGAATGGGAGGAAGGGAGTCGCGGTATTTCTGAAAGGTGTTAAACAAATCTTCATCTGCCTGATCCTCCTGAGAATAGATTAGAAGATCTTCTTCGACAAATAACTTCATTTGTTCAAGGCTGGTAATAGAGGAGTGTCCTGCGATACCCTTAAATTTTCCAGAATATTTCGCGCCCATTCTTAGAGCCCCAAAGCCACCCATGGATAATCCTCCGATAAAGAGTGGGGATTGATGGCTGGCTCCGGTAACTTTTTCAGTAAGAGCTGCAACTACATCTTCAACGATCCATTTTTCAAAATTATAAGAGCTATGCTTCAGATATCCTGAGCCATCACCCCATAGTCCATCCGATGGCATGGCAATGATCAGGGGAGGTATTTCACCATCCTGAATCATTTCCATAGTTTGTAAATGTACACCCGCACAATGTGACCATGCCCATGCACTTCCATATACTCCATGCAATAATAGTACGATTGGAAGAATTTGATCCGAAGAAATATTGGGTGGAACAAATATGCAGATATCACCTCTTCCTCTCAGATTCGCAGACTTTACGGTCATGTACCGCAGGTGGTTAGATTCAAACCGGCTATCTGATATTTCTATTGTTCTGAATTTGGTCATAGCTAATTCTACTTTGCCAAGTTAATGAAGAAAAATAAAGGCATGGTCACAAAGAACACGACGAACCACAAAGAATACAACGGATTAGAGCCAAAAGTTATCAATGATCTTATTTCGTCGTGTTTTTTGTGAGGCCTTTGTACTCGTTGTGACCAAAAAAATAAACTTGACAAAGTAGGACTAATCAAAAACAACAACTCCTTTGGCATTTCTTCCATTCAACATATCATCGAAAGCTTTCCCCAGGTCTTTTAAAGAGTATGTCCGGGTGATCAGTTCTTTCAACAATAAACTTCCTCTTTCATACAGATCAATTAATATTGGAAAATCAATTTGCGGACGACATTTTCCATACAAAGGATTTATATAAATTTTATCCCATTCAAAAAGCTTCATATCTATGTTTATTTCTTGTTCGATGCCGCTTACCTGAATGGCCGTACCCGCATTTCGAATCATGGCCAATGGAGCTGCGCCTAGTTGTGGAATGGCAGTACATTCAAACGCATAATCCGCTCCTCTACCATTAGTTAATTCTTTAACCTGTTGTGCAGCTTTAAGAAGGCCGGTATCAGCTCTATCGGCAATTACAATATGTGTTGCGCCAAATTGCTTCGCCATTTCCAATCGTTGAGCGTTAACGTCGATTGCAATAATTTTAGCTGCACCGGATATTTTAGCACCCTGAATTACATTAAGCCCGACTCCACCAGTACCCATAACCACCACGGAGGAACCTGACTTTACTTTAGCTGCGTTAACCACTGATCCAAAGCCGGTCATTACACCGCAGCTAATAATACAAGCAGCGTCAAAAGGCATTTGTTTTGAAGTATTCTTTACAACAGCCGATGATTTAACAATGGCATATTCGGAAAGGGTACCTAAGTTAAATGATCGCTCAATTGGCTGTCCTTTCCAGAGAGTTCCTTGCAGGTGAGCATGACCTGGCGTATAACCATTTGCACCGGCCACTACCGGAGAATTATTTTCACAGAGATGCTGGTTGCCCTCAAGACATTGAAAACAAAATCCACAAGGCGTGGCCCAATTAAGAATTACATGATCTCCCGGAGCAATTCCACGAACATCTTTACCGGTTTTAAAAACTATGCCTGCCCCTTCATGTCCCATTACAAGGGACTTACCCCAGCGTAAAGAATCATGATCGGTATGACATAGGCCAGCCGCCATCATTTTTACGATCACTTCATCAGCTTGAGGTTCATTGATTTCTATTTCGTCTATAATAAAACCACCATTCCCATCGGCCAATGCTGCTTTACAAATTAAAGACATAGTATTTTTTAAGTTAGATTATCAGCTATTTAGTTAACGATGCTCTATGTGACACGGCCATGAAGAATGCCATTTGTGATCGGGCAGGCAGTCGTTCATTGGTGTGGGTCAATATCCAAATATAGTTGTCTTTGTCGGTGTTTGATTCCTTTTAGGGAATTTAGATCAGTTAGAATTGATGAGTTTGTTAATGGAAAATTTTAGCATAGGCGAAAACAAAGAAGGCGGGTGTGCCCGCCTTCTTTGTCGCATGCAATAAAAACCAAACTATTTTTTCTCTGCTTCTTTCGTTCGCTTGCTTTGGTCTTTATAAAAATCGTTCTTGACCGAATCCATTCTTTTCATCATTTGCCTCATGTATGCATCGTTCAATTCATAACGCCTGAGAAAAAAATCGTTGTGGAAGAAATCAGGATACCGGAGTGAATCTTCAAAAAACAGTGTATTAAACTCATCGTTCATAATAGATGTATGGTTCCGGTTGAAGAACCTTCCAAACTGATTGAACAAAGTGTCCATGCCGACAGTATCGCCTTGTATATTTGAATAGTAAGAGGAGTAGGTTGAATCGAATCCTATTAGCTTACCCTTTTCATCATATCGACGGTTTACCTTTATGCTGACTTTAGGCTTATTTGTACTATCAATCACAGCACCCGTTGGTTTATTGTCAATTGAAGCTTGTCCATTGGTTTTTTCCTGACAGGAAGAAAAAATAAACACTCCCAGCACTATACTCAACAAGGTTGACCGCTTAAAAGCCCGGCTGATTGCCGAGAAAAAGTTTTTTATCTTATGAATGGACCTCTGCCTTGCAGAAAGACCATTGGATGCATGAATCGTATTCATGGTCTTTGAACTTAATTATCTGCATATCGATACATTTCAACAAAGTGGGATCCACCGGTTGAAACAGTTTATAATAAAGTAACGGGGGCGGGGACTATACACCGCCCCCATTTATTTAGCCTATTGCAATCTGTTTTGTCGGCTTCCGTTTCGCCGTTTCTGTCTTTGGAATGATAATGTGCAGGATGCCGTCCTTGTAAGTAGCGGCAATTTCTTCACCCTTTACTTTTCCTTCTGGCAATGTAAATGAACGTTGAAATGCCTGGTAGCTAAATTCTCTGCGATTATAAATACGCTCCTGATCATTTTCTTCCCAGTTTTCTTCATGTTGCGAGGAGATTGTTAACACATGGTTATCTAACTCAACCTTAAAGTTGTCACGCTTCATGCCAGGAGCGGCAACCTGGATAGTGAGGTTATCATTGGTTTCCAGAACGTTAACTGCTGGAAGAGTCGAGCCATTGCTTCTCCATGTTGCAACGGAGGAATCAAGCCAATCCCTGTTTAGGAATTCATCCAGTAAAGAAGGAATGGCTGGGAAATAATTACCATTGGTTTTAACTAGATTTTTCATAACTAATTTCTCCTTTCGTTTTTTAAGTTTAAAGTTTACTATTAATTAATTTTTCTGATCGCGACCTGTCCTCTATTTTCAAACTTTGTGCCGTTTTAAAAAATATTGTTTTGACGCGGCCTACAGAAAAAATTTCATTGTCAGGCTGACAGAAAATGACAAAATTTCATTATCAACGAGCTATAACTTTTGGAGCAAGTATCCCGAATCTTGCGGGATTGATTTAGGGAGTGATCGCGTGAACTGATGGCTTTTTCCTTTTCTGAAATTCTTTATTACTCCGGCAGGGTAAAAAAGAAGCTGGCCCCCTCATCCAACCTTGATTCTGCCCAAACTTTACCGCCGTGTTTGCCAATAATTTTATCGACAATAGCAAGCCCTACACCCGTACCTTCAAATTCATCTGACTTATGTAACCGCTGAAAGACCTTAAATAATTTATGCATGTATTTTTCATCAAACCCGACTCCGTTATCTTTTATATAAAAAGCGGTCTGTTCGTTATGATCAAAAGATCCTATCTCAATACGGGGCTGTGATGTTTTGGAAGAATATTTTACGGCATTCGAGATAAGATTG
>JANXRR010000497.1 GCA_025356795.1 Bacteroidia bacterium | reverse complement strand
ATTTAAAAATAAACCTCATTTTGGAAAAAGTACTGTTGGGGAAAGTCCTGAGATTACAGAGTTTCTAATAAAAGACACGCATGTAAATAATAAAAATGAATACCCTTCATTGCTGTTCATTGATCCATTTGGGTACAAAGGAATTGAAACAAAAGTATTGGCAGAGTTTCTAAAGAATTGGGGGAATGAGATTCTTCTATTTGTGAACACCAAAAGAATTCATCCAGCATTAGAGAATGATAAGTTCGAAGGGTTGATGAACGATTTATTTCCCACAACATTGCAGAAGATAAAACAAGACAGAAGATTTAAATCTACGGTAGCTGCAAGACTTAGTTTGATTATTGACAGTCTAGGTAACGAGTATAAAAGTATTTTAGGGGGTGAATTATATTATACAGCTTTTAAATTTCAAGAAGAAGATGCGGATGCGACAAGTCATTATATCCTTCACTTAACCAAAGGTTCAAGAGGCTATGATTTGATTAAAACAATTTACAATGATTTTGCCAATGTCGGGACTGTCTTTGATGGAGTGAACACCTATACATTTGATGCGAAAAAGTTTGAAAACCCAGTTAATGAGTTATTCGACCTCAATTCAATCAATATTGATAAATTGAAAGATGAACTCTATTCAAAGTATAGAGGAAAGGAAATAATCGCAAACGATTTATTTGAAAATCACCATATCATAAACACGGCAGCTCCTTACGCTAGAAGTCATTACACTGAAGCTTTAAGAAGGTTAGTAGTAGAAGATAAAATGAGTGCTGAATTCACAGACAATAGACAACACAAGGTATCCGTTTTGATTTCAAGGGAATGTTTATTAAAATTTAAGTAATGGCAAATTCATCAATAGAATGGACTGAAATGACTTGGAACCCAACCGTGGGTTGCACAAAAATTTCTGCTGGCTGTAAATTTTGCTATGCAGAAGTAATGTCAAAAAGATTGAAAGGAATGGGACAGGAAAAGTATAAGGATGGCTTCAAGGTAGTAAAGCCACATCCTGAGTCTCTAAACCTTCCCTATACTTGGAAGTCTTCAAAAGTTGTTTTTGTAAACTCAATGAGTGATCTATTTCACAAGAATATTCCCCTTGATTTTATCAAACAGGTTTTTGATGTAATGAATGATAACCCGCAACATGTTTTTCAAGTACTCACTAAAAGAGCTGATAGACTGTTTGAATTACACGAGGAATTGAAGTGGACACATAATATTTGGATGGGTGTATCCGTTGAAGACGACCGCGTAATTGAAAGGATAAGTTTATTAAGGAAAACGAAGGCTAAAGTTAAATTCTTATCGCTTGAACCACTTATCGGGCCATTATCAAAATTAAATCTAAAAAAGATTGACTGGGTTATTGTTGGTGGTGAAAGTGGTCATAAACCAAGACCCATGAATCCTGACTGGGTTCTCGAAATTCAAGATCAGTGTGAAAAAGCTGATGTCGCTTTCTTTTTCAAACAATGGGGAGGCCGAAATAAAAAGGCAAGTGGTAGACTTTTAAATGGTCGTACGTACGATGAAATGCCAGAGATTTTAGAAATCGAAAGGGGCGCAAAGTAGGTTGCTCAAGTTAGCAAGCTATTCAGCAAAAATTTTATGACAATCGATTCACTTAAGACGTTGGATATTATCGAAGTGATGGAAAACTTCGTTGACAAAAGAAAACCACCCGAGGAAATTCGTGCTAAATTGGACATTGACTATAGAATTGATGGACAAAGTGTAACCATTGTTGAGGTTCGCCCAAGGTGGGATAATCCAGAAGTTTACAGAGACAGTCCAATAGCAAAGACCACTTTTATTAAGGCCAAGAATCAGTGGAAAGTATTTTGGATGCGTCAGGATTTAAAGTGGCACAGCTATAAACCAAAACCTTACGTTAAAAATTTATCAGAGTTTACTGAGTTAGTGGATGAAGATAAGCATGCCTGTTTTTGGGGGTAGATCGCATTTATCCAATGTAAATTCAAAATAAGGCGACTTACGCATCAAACTTGCCGATTTGACCGCCAAGAATCTATCTATCTTTTGCAGCATGCCCCATTAATCTGGTCATTTTACTGGCATTCACAAGCTATTGAATAATTATAAGGCAAGGTTTAAAACTTGCCACTTAATGCTTTCGTTAGTACCAATGTAGTTTTCTCTATTGTTCAACCTTTAAATTCAAAACACGATGGCAAGCACCACAGAAACAGGTCACGCTAAAATGTAGCGACCTTCGAGGATCTCATTAGCTTTTGTACGGGCTACGGAGCAACGTACAATCCGAGCAAAGCGGCATTAAAACTGCCAGCTTTGACAACCCAGTTCACTAATGCAGGGGCAACCTTGCAAACAGTGAAAACCACTAAAACGGGCTACGACAATGCAACCAATGCGCGGGAGCTGGCTTTTAAACCACTAAAACCGTTGTCAACTAAAATTATCAACGCTCTAGCTGCCACCGAT
>JANXRR010000489.1 GCA_025356795.1 Bacteroidia bacterium | reverse complement strand
TGCGTTAGTGATTGCCCCCACTCAATGCCTGTTAAACCTATGCAAAAATAGCCCACAACAAAAATAGCGAAGCAGGTCATCAATGTTTTCCTGAAACCATATTTATCAACAAACACGCCTGCTACAATAGGCAGGGAATAGATCAATGTAGAGAACCAACCAGTGAGTGTGCCTGCTTCTTCCTGGAGTCCTACTTTCTTTGCTAAGAAGTAAGCAAGTACTGCTTTGGATCCGTAAAAGGCAATACGTTCAAAAAGTTCAAGTGTATTAGCAATCCAAAAAGTAGAATGAAAACTAAAACGAATTTCATTGAAGCGCGTGCGAAGGGTCATTTAAGATTAATTAAATAATCCTTTAAAATAGGTGTAAAAATTTACTTTTTCAATTGGCATAAGAAATTTACCGCATCACCTTTGACTTTCATAGCTCTAACCTTTAAACAGGGAGATAGTTTTCGCTTGAGACCGTCATCTGAATTTATTACAACGTGCTCAACTATCTATCAGAATGTTGCCCCAATAACATTTTCAGGAAACCATTTTCATTCTCAGGCTGTGTATCATTTAAAAGTCTATTTGGCAGAACAACTGTAAACACAGAGCCCTTCCCTATTTCTGATCTTACAGAAATGGTTCCGTTAAGTTTAGTTACGATTGATTTGGCAATGAATAATCCCAAGCCTGATCCTTTAGCATCAGCAGAAGCTCTAAAGAACATATCAAAGATGCGGTCGCTATACTCAGCAGAAATACCAAGGCCATTGTCTTCAAAAGAAATAACGGATTGCTTAGTGTTGGTTTCAATTACTATTTTTAAAAAGGGCGAAACTGAGAACGGATCTTGGTGTGTAAGCCCATTTGAAATAAGATTACGGAGAAGAGCACGCACCCTTATAAGGTCTGAATATAAAACACACGATTCTCTTTTTTCAAAGAATACTTGCACTCGGTCAAACTGAGTTTGAAATTCAGTTAGAACCAGTTTTATTTCTTTATCGAAATCAATAATAACATATTGAATATCAGATTTACTATTATAGGTAATGGAAACAAGATCTTTCAGTATATTATCTAAGTGAAAAATCCGATCTTGAATCATAGAAGCATATTGCGATACCCTATTGGATGGCTTCTCCAATTCTATTAGATTGAGTAATCCAAGAATTGAAGTTAACGGTGAGCGAAGATCATGCGAGGCATGATAGGTAAAGCCATCGAGTTCTTGATTGAGGCGCTCAAGCTCTAGAATGTGTTTTTTGTTTTGGGTAATGTCGATAACAATACCTTCTACAAAATTTCCTTCACTGAAATGCCTGCAGCTAATAGATACCCAACGCTCATTTGGTGAATCTTTCTTTAATTGAAATTCAAAGCCAAGAACTTTGCGTTTTAGCTTTAATGAATCTTTCAGTTTTTCATACTCTGTCGCATCTTCAAATAGTTGATAAAAGTAAACTGGCTCGGGGCTGGCGCAGTCAAGTATTTCGGTTGCTTTTTCATTGAGCAGGAGAAAACAAGAATCTTCAAACCGGAATTTATAAATCCCTATAAAGGAATTATTGAATAGATTTAAGTATTCGTTGCGAAGGCGCTTTAGCCTTGAGTTAGATGCCATTTGATGAGCCGCATCGTGCAGGGTCATTTTATATCCTGATGTTTCTCCTTCTGAACTTAGAAGAACTTGAATTTTTATGTCTGCCCAAAACTCTTTGTCTTTTTTCTTTACACGCCATCCCGAAACGGTAACAATTCCATTTTCCTGAGCGCGATTAAGATCAAGGGAAGGCTGATTTAGCTCCACATCTTTTTGGGTGTAGAATATCGAAAAATGTTTTCCAATAACTTCCCACTCTTCATACCCAGTTATGCAAACGGCTTCCAGGTTACTACTCATAATTACCCCCACAGTATTGAAGGTAAATTCTTCCTGGTCGAGAAGTGTATTGAAAAGCGAGTTATAATAGTCCTGCTCGGTAGATGGAGGTGGAGTGACTGCTTTATTACCAGAAAGATTAACCTTAAAAAAATCCTGCTCCATGCTCTCTTGATTCATTCTAACTGGTTTAACTAAAATACAAACCTACTCACTAACCATTAAATTTTGCCGTAAGGCAGGTTTACAAAAGATGTATTAAGCTTTGGAGATGGTAAACAAGAGGTTAACAAAATTGATAAATCATCGAAATTGTAGGAATTAATACTCTAGTGAATTACTTCTTCACAAAGAGGTCAAATACGTGGTAAGGTTTTGCTCGGTAGATAAAGTAAGTTTTTTTCGCAGACGGTGACGGGCTACCTTCACGCTTTCAGGCGAAATATCCAAAATAGTAGCTGTCTCTTTAATAGTTAGATTAAGTTTAAGTAATGCACAGAGTTTCATATCATTCGGCCCTAGATCTGGAGCGACTAGCTTAAGTTTTTCAAAGAAATTTTGATGCACTTGTTCAAAATGGATCCGGAAACTATCCCAAGCCTTATCTAAATGAAGGGAATAGTTGACCGTGTTTAATAAGCTGTTAAGTTTGGACCGAAGTTGTTCATCAGTCGAATTCTGAAGGTCAGTAACACCTTCTTTGATATTTTCAAGAGCTTCATTCTTTTGAATTAAATTGAGTGTGTAGGTAGTTAATTCCTTATTCTTAAATTCAATTTGATCTCGAAGTTTTTCTTCTATCAATTTTTGATTTAACAACTCCACTTCCGCAATTGTAGAACGCTCTTCTAACAATTGATTTTCTTTTTCCGCAAGTTCGCGATCTTTTTCGTTTGCGATGGTCACGGTGGGAGCGAGGATGATTTCACTCATCATGAACGCACCG
>JANXRR010000426.1 GCA_025356795.1 Bacteroidia bacterium | reverse complement strand
AAGACTTGTACTCGTCCAAGAAGCCCACATCGCGGTGGAACAAAGGCAAAATGAAATTGTGGATGTGTTGCAAAATTGGAAAGAAGATAAACTAACCATCTTTGCAGAAAACTTTTTCATGGATCATTCATTAGAATCATGGAAACAATCTGCAGCCAAGCTGTTATCTGAAACCGGAAAAATTCTTCGTGTTACCACAATTAGTGCTGAAAATCAACTTCGGGGAACATTTATTATTGAAGGTGAGAAAAAGGATATAGAAGTTTTTTTCACTTTAACACCTGAACGCATACCCTTAATTCAGCAGCTAGATCTTTCTTTAATAGAGGAATAAATCAAAGAATCAGATTTGTTGAATGAAAGAATTTAAGGCGATAATAAACGAATATCAGAAGATTGATTTCACGCAGCGGAAAGCTGCTCTTGCAACTATTGTAAAAGTGCGAGGCTCCTCTTACCGTGGACCAGGTGCAAGAATGCTAATTACTGATGATGGCCGTTGGGTAGGTTCTATCAGTGGTGGATGCTTAGAGGGTGATGCTCTGCGCAAAGCCAGGCAAGTAATTACAGAGAAGAAACCCATGACGGTAACCTATGATACACGCGAAGAGAGCAATCAAAATTTAGGAATAGGATTAGGTTGTAACGGAGTTATTGATGTATTGATCGAACCCATTGATCATACAGATGGGAACAATCCTGTTCTCTTATTCAAAAATTTCATTTCCAATCAAGAGCCGCTGGCTTTAGCAACTATTTATACTGGAAATAGTACCGGAAAAAAATTACTCATCGATAAACAGCAAGTGATTTCAAATTCACTTTCGGGTGAATCGTTACTCTCTATCTCAACAGATTTAAAAGAAATATTCCTATCGAAGAGGTCTCATTCAAAAATGTGTTTCATAGATGGTATGGAGGCCGAAGTATTTCTTGAACTCATTCAACCTACCATTACCGTAATTATCTTTGGTGGCGGGTTTGATGCTCGACCTGTCAGTCAACTAGCAAAAACATTGGGTTGGGATGTGCAAGTTACTGATGAATGCGTTGCTCACATTGCACCTATCTTCTTTCCGCAGGCAGATAAGCTTTCGCTCTGCAGTCGCGAATTCATTGATCGTGATTTTGATATTGGTAATTACACGGCTTGTGTTTTAATGTCGCACAATTATGAATATGACAGGGATGTGTTGAGGACGTTGTTGAAAACGTCTGCGCCTTACATAGGTATTCTTGGCCCCAAAAAACGCTTCGATAAAATGCAAGACGAGTTTTCGAAAGAGGGAATTGAATTGAGCTCACATGATTTTGATAGGATTTATTCCCCTATTGGTTTGGATATTGGCGCAGATGCAGCCGATGAAATTGCGGTTTCCATTATTGCTGAGATACAGGCAACGTTCGCCAATAGAGAAGGTGGTTTTCTAAAAAGCAGACAAGGGCCTATTCATTCAAGAGATAGTGTAATTGACATAATTCAAAAAAAAGCGCTCACAAATTCTTAATTACAAAGATATCCTGAAATGGAAATCGATATTATACTTCTTGCTGCTGGCTCATCATCGCGTATGGGCAAACCTAAACAGCTTTTATTAATTGATGGGGAAGCACTTCTTATAAAAAGTGTTAAGGCATCTATTCATTCAAAAGCGAGTGACGTTGCTGTTGTGCTTGGTGCTAACTATGAAAATCACCAGGCGTTGATCAACAATTTTTCTGTTGGCATCATATACAATTCAGAATGGGATAAAGGAATGGGGAACTCATTGAAGAAGGGGCTTAACCATTTGCTCAGCAAGAATAAAAAACCCGATGCAGTTATTGTGTTAGTGTGTGATCAGCCTTTTTTAAGTTCTGACAATATTGACAATCTTATACTTCAATTTGAACAAACAAAAAGTGCTATTGTAGCTTCTCACTACTCAGGAATTACAGGCGTTCCGGCTTTGTTCGATGGTTCATTTTTCGAATCGATACTTCAAATAAATGACGAATACGGAGCTAAAAGATTAATTCAGCAGCATGCTGATAAAGTAACAACTATCGAGTTCCCGCAAGGAATAGTTGACTTGGATTTTCCTGAGGATTATGAAATGTTGTTACGCAACAACAATTTCTGAAACCACTTTCATCCCAGCGTTTACCATCGCTCCAAACCCACCATATATATTAATCAAGTTGGTGAAGCCTTGTTTGCGCATGAGAGAAATGGCAATCATGGAACGATAGCCACCGCCACAATGAACCACATACGTTTTGTTTTTATCCAAATCGCCTAAGTTGGCAGGCATACTTGCCAACGGATAAAAAAAAGCTTCTTCTAAATGTCCACTATTCCACTCTCCTGGTTTGCGAACATCAATGACCTCCGCTTCGGCAGGCACTTCTGTTTGCATGTCTTCTGCAACAATCGACTTAACCGTTTGCAGTTTTTCAGGCCATGAACTAACACCACCATTAAGGTAGCCCAATACATTTTCATACCCCACGCGTGCCAATCGCAAAATTGCTTCTTCTTCTTTACCTGTATCAGTCAATAGCACCAATGGTTGTTTAATATCAATCAACGTTCCTACCCACACTGCATATTGGCCATTAAGTCCAATATTTAAAGAGTCTTCTACAAAACCAATTTCAAAGTCATCGGGATTGCGTGTATCTAAAATCAATGCACCTTGGGCAACTGCCTCCTTAAACTGATCAACTGTTAACGGATTGCTATTTGACTTCATCACACTATCAATGGAAACATAGCCTTGTTTATTAATACGGGCATCTTCAAAGAAATAGCTGGGTGGAGGAAGGATGCCATCGGTAACTTGTTCAATGAAGTCATTTTTACTCGTACTCTTCAAGGCGTAATTAAATTTCTTTTGAACGCCAATGGTTGAGTACGTTTCTTTTCCAATATTCTTGCCACAGGATGAACCCGGACCATGACCCGGATAAACGATCACTTCATCAGGAAGTGTTTTTATTTTTTTATTCAGCGAATCGTACAACATACCAGCAAGTTCCTCGCGGCTCATGACACCATCCAATAAATCGGGCCTTCCCACATCGCCAACAAAAAGTGTATCGCCCGTAAACACCGCATGTTCCTTATTGCTTTCATCTACCAACAAAAAACAAGATGACTCTGGTGTATGTCCTGGTGTATGTAACACTCTTAACTTGATTTTACCAATTTTAAATTCCTCGCCATCTTTTGCAGAATGAATTTTATAAGCAGTTACTGCCTTTGGCCCATACACAATGACGGCATCTACTTCGCGAGCCAAATCAATATGCCCCGATACAAAGTCGGCATGAAAATGTGTTTCAAATACGTATTTAATTTTTGAGTGGCGTTTGTTTGCCAGTTCAATATAAGGCTTGGTTTCCCGCAATGGGTCTATTATTGCCGCCTCTCCATCAGATTCAATGTAGTATGCTGCTTCTGCCAGGCAATTTGTGTATAGTTGTTCTATATACATGTGTGATTCTTATTTTTAAATTCTCTTTTCTAAAGCTTAAAACTACCTATAAAGTTCAGAAAAATTCTTGATTCCCCTCAAGGCTTTTAACTTTGCTGTATGAAGTTGGCAATATGCATTCTTTTTTTTATCGCAACCCTTTCGGCAAATGCCTATCAATATGAGCTTTTTGAGATTCGGGGAAAGGTGGGCCTGAAAGATTCATCCGGCAAGATTGTGTTGCCTGCATCTTTTGAAAACTTGGGTTGGGCTGATGGAAGTTTCTCTGTTATTGGCCATATAACTGGCTACAAAATTAATGATCAATGGGGGCTTGTAAACCTCAACAAAGAATTTCTTACACCACCCATATATGAAAGTGTTATTAATTCTGGAGGCTATCTAGTTATTGCCAGAAAAAAAATAAATGCCATTGAATATAAAACTGGATGCCTTGATTTGCGAGGTGAAATTGCTATTCCCTTTATCTTTGAAGGAGTTAAAATATCAGGGCTTCAAGCCATTATTTTCAAAAAAGAAGGAAGCAACTTTAGGTATGGATTGATTAGTTTGAAGAATGAAATCATCATACCGATAGAGTATAGCCACATTTCACCATTGGGTTCTTCTCGATTTGCCGTAGAAAATAGCAAGGGCCAAACCTCCATCTTCTCTGACCTAGGTAAAATAATTACTCCATTTACGATAGATAGTATTTCGCACTATCAAAATAACTATGCTGTGTTTCACCAAGGATTCACCCAAGGACTAATAGACACCAACGGAGACATAATAGTCCAATCCATTTATCGAAAAATAAAAACAAACTCCAATGGTTCTATTTTAAGTCAGCTCCCAAGCAAATGCCAAATACTAAGCGGCCACAATCAAGTGCTTAATAAAATTGAAGCCGATGGTTTAATAAACTTGAAAAGTAATTTGTATAAAATCAAGAGAGGAAATTTGTATGGCATAAGCGATGACCAACTCAACCCAATTATCTCTCCTCAATATGAAGTTCTAGTTGAAATTGGAAAGAATAAATTCATCGCAAAGAAGAAAAATTTCGGCATCATTCGCGCAGATAATTCCATAGTGCTTCCATTCGAATTTGATTCTATAATTGTTGAAAAAGAATTAGTACGATTGAAAAAAAAAACAACAAGCAAAAACGCATGGGCATTATATGATACCCTTGGCAAACCAAGAACAGCGAGTGCTTATGAATGGATGGGTGAATTAAAAGATGATTTCTTTCCTGTAAAGAAACGTGGCTATTGGGGTGCTATCAATACAAAGGGCGAAGAGATAATTCATTGTGTGTACGATTCGCTGATCACGTATGCTGCGGGCAGGTTTGTTGTGAAGTTGAAAAACGAATATGGCATTATAAACCTGAACGAAGATTGGGTGATGGCTCCTCAGCCCTTTCCAATACTAATTGTAAACGAGAATCGCATTCTCATTACCAAAGAAAAAACCAATTACTTGAAAGACCTAAGCGGAGGCATTATCTATTTCTCTGACCATCCATTGGAATTTTCTTCCAATTTTATAATCGAAAAATTGTACAATGGCTCACACAGAAAAATTGATTATGATGGAAGGGTAATAACCAACGCATGGCCTGTAATGGTGGAAAAGGTTGAAACTGTTTTTGGAGAAAGCGAAGGCCTGCGAGGCATTAAGAAAGACAACAAGTTTGGCTTTGTTGATGCCAAAGGAAACTTAAGAATTGCTAATCGATACGACACCATAAGTCAATTTAAAGAAGGCTTGGTAGCCGTTAAACTCAATAACAAATGGGGATACATCAATACCGAAGAAAGAATTATAATCCAGCCATCGTACGAGTACGCATCTGATTTTGACAAAGGAAAAGCGTTGGTGAAAAGAAAGGGCAAATATGGATTGATCAATAAAGAAGGAAAAGCAATTCTTGCTATTCGATATGATACGATCCAGCAATTAAGTGAGAAATACTTACTTCTTGTAAACAACCAAAAAGGCTTAGCTAACAAAGAAGGGCAAGTAATTATTGAACCAAAATTTGAGGAGCTGGTGGATCTAGGGAACGGATATTTGATAGCCCAACGCGATGGTAAATTCGGGCTGGTAACCATTGAAGGCATTAGCACCATTCCGCTCATTTACGACAACCTGATCTACAATCCCAAGAAAAATAATTACTTGGTGATGAAGGTGGCAGAGTGGGAAAGTATTACGGTAAGGAAGTAAACCTTTCAAAGTCTTTCAAAGACTCAGCCTTGGTTCGTGGCTCCACGAAACAAGTGCTCTTACTATTATATTTGCTTATTGCCTTAATGCTTATGGCCGATGATATTTTAAAACAGCACAGAAACTTCATTTATTGAAATAGGAAAAATTTACTTTTGGACCGCAACCATCAATAAATGGCAGCATCTATTACAAAAAGATGAATATAAAAGGGTAGTCTTAGGTTCGATGGAAACATTAAGCTTAAGAGGTAAAATTGATGTCTTTGCTTTTGTAAGCATGCCCAACCATATTCATTTGATCTGGCGAATCAATGAGTGTAATGGCAAGGAAACCGCACAGGCATCATTTTTAAAATACACAGCCCAGGAATTTAAGTAAAAGCTAAGAAACGAAAAGAGCGGAGAGCTCTTACACTACTCCGTAGATGCACATAACAAATCATTTGAGTTCTGACAAAGAGATTCATTGGCGGTTAGTTTGTTCACCCAAAAAGTGGCCTACCTGAAATTAAATTATCTTCATTATAATCCCCCTGCAACAACATTGGATGTTGGTGAGTGATCCATGTGCCTACCCGTTTTCAACCGCGAAATTCTATATGTTAGGTATCAAGGAATTTGCTTTTATAAAAGACTTGAGAGAGGAGTTTTAGCTTGGCTTGTTTCGTGGAGACACAAACCAAGGCTTAGTAAATTTTAAAGATGTGATAGAATTGCTTTTAGAACTGTTGAGTTCCTACAAGAAATGGTGCAAGCCTTGGGATTGTATCATTTCTGGATGAGATTATATTATTTCTAGGTGGTATTGTGTCATTTCTAGGTGGAATTATTTCGTTTCTGGGTGGGATTGTATCATTTTTAAATTGGATTATATCATTTCTAGGTGTGGTTATATTATATATATGTGGGCTTATGCTATTTCTGGATGGGATTGTATTATTTCTGGCTTGTTTTTATTGCTTTCTGATACAATTGAATTGCATTTGCTAAAATTTCAATACTTCTATAAAAAATACCCCTGCACCGGTTGGGTGACCAACATTTCGAAGGACTTACCGAGAAAGAGAAAAACGAAATCTTTGATAGTATTTTATCTCAAAAAACAGAGGACGGACAAGTTAGACTTCTTATTAAGTACATTGATAAGTTGAGTAGATAGCGATTTTGCCCGTGGTCGGGCGTTATGTCACCGACCACCAATAATTTTTATGATGAATCAAATCTAAAGGTTGTGGGGCATGGTTAAAGACATTGTGACAACGAAATTTTCGGTAAATTGTATTCAAAATTGGGACAGATGACCAGAGAAACGTTAATAAAAAGAACCATTGACAATTTGACCAAGCTTCCTGACCAAAAGCTAAAGGAAGTGTCGGACTTTGCGGAATTTCTAATGAATAGAATTGAGAATCAACTCATGACTGAAGGAATTCAAAAATTAGTGTCCGACTCAAAAGCTTTCAAATTTCTAGAAGGAGAAGAGGATCTATATTCCGTAGCCGACCTAAAGGAGACGTATAAATGAGTTGATCCTTCACAATCAAACGGACTCAAGAAGACATCATTGATAAGATTAAGTAAGCTTGCCACAATTGACAAGGACTTGGTGATGGGTAAACTTGGTAATCTATTGCAAGACGAATTAACTAACGTTGACAAAAATTTACTTAAACTATTTAAGTTGGTGCAATGACTTACTGGTCTTCTGGAACACTTATCAGAATCCTAGAAAGTTAAGATTGAAATAAACCAATTCGTTTTTCCTTTTACCCCGAATTGCCTTCGACAGGCTCAGGCTGACAGTATAAAAAAAAGCAAAAGCCCGAAATTGCTTTCGGGCTTTTGCTTGTGGAGCCGCAGAGAATCGAACTCTGGTCCAGAGAAGATGAACGCGTACGTTCTACATGCTTAGTTGACTTTGATTGTCGGGGCTAGCAAGGCAGGCAACAGCCATACCAGTCCTTAGGTATTGTTTTCTCGACAGCCCACCATACCACAGGGCGGCCCAGTTTTGCATTTCGACACCGCGGGTTCAACTCCTGCAAAACGAAGGAGTTGAGCGATGATGGCCTCCCGACACTATGCCGGAACAAGCTAATCTAACCTTGGGTCAGATTAAGCAGCCATGGCGTAGTTAGACTCGCCTGCTAGTTGTTGGAACTATCTTTCAAGGCTCTCATCCCATGAGCCTGCATGCTGGCATACACTATCATACATCCTGTCAAAACCGGTCGGCCCCATTCTGATATAAGATTTTAAAACCCCAATCCATCACAGAAAAGGGTGACAAAAATATACTAAAAAAAGTTCAATGCAAGGTGGTGCTTCAAACAGGTTAATTTTCTATTATATTGTAAATTATCAATTGTTACTGATTTGATAAATGATCTTATGACAAAGTTCCGTTTAGTTGCCTATCTCCTACTTTGCTTTCACTTGGCGGCAGGTCAAAGCAGGGAAATTGATAGCTTAAAAAGAGACCTGAGCGCTACAGAAGAAACCACCACAAGAATTCAACTTCTTCATGAACTTACTATTCGTGAATGGGATTTTGATTTCGAAAAAGCACAGGATCATGCTCAACAAGCCAATGAGTTGGCCGCGCGCATAAACAATAAAAAAGGGCTGACAATATCACTTACCGATATTGGCCAGTATTATTATTTTAAAGGTAATTACCCTTTGGCTTCCGTCTATTTTAAAAAAGCAATAGCTACCGCTGGCACTGAAAACTTTGGCGAATATCCAAGTAAGTCAATTTTAAGTCTGGGGAATTTATTGCGAGTTCAATCCAAATTTGATTCAGCACTTTACTTTTTCACACAAGCAGAATTGCGCTCCAAACAACTTAAGCCTTATCAAAACCGATTGGTAGCGAGTGTGAACGACAATTTTGGATTGATTTATTTTGATAGAGGCAACTACCAAGAGGCAATCAATAAATTCCGTAAGTCATTAACGATTTATGAAAGCCTTAAAGATTCATTGTTGTTAGCTGAATCATGGTCTCGCCTGAGCCGTGCATACGCTAAAACATCTCGTCTGGACTCTGCCGAGCTTTATTTTAAGAAAGTAGAGCAAGCCTCCCGAAAATTAAAAAACGCTGGGTTATCGGTTGCCTATCATCTTTATTTTGGCGACTACCAGTTCTCAAAAGGGGAATTTCAAAAAGCATCTATTAATTATCTTCTTGCTCTGGATTCCCTGTCTGTGCACGACTTTGTAAGGTATCGTGCTATTGCTTATAAATCGATTGGTCAGGTATATGAGTGGCAAGGGGACTACAATAAGGCATTAAAATATTTTTTAAATTCATTGGAGCTCAATGAAAAATTAAATGCTAAACAGGAAATCGCCAATATTCATATGTCCATGGGTTGGTCCTACGTAAGTCAGGGTAACTTAGCAAAGGCAAAAGAATATCAGGCGAAAGCCCTTCAAACTTATAAAGAAATTGGAGATGTAAATGGTATGGCAGGTAACCATACTCTATCCGGAACCATATTCGCGCGTGAGAATAAGTTGGATAGTTCCGTTTCTCAATACGATACCGCCATTTTTTTTCGGCATGAAATTGGCCACTTATCTGGCGAGGCTTCTACCATTAACTTAAGGGCTATAGTATATGCCAAGCAGGGAAAAGAAACTCTTGCTCTAAATGATTTGAACACCGTTATCTCAATAAGCGAAAAATTAGGAAGTAAAGTTGAATTGTCACGAGCGCACAATCAAATAGCTTCCATCTTATTAGAAAAAACCTCCTCACAAAAAGTTTATAACCACATTTTAATTGCTATGCAATTGGCCAGAGAAATTCAAACCATACCTGAATTGCGAAAATCGTATTTAAACCTGGCTGTGTTTTATAGAAAGAGTAACGACAAGGAAAAAGCGTTAGATACCTATGAAGAATATATTAACCTTTCTGATAGTTTACTCAATGCAGAAAGTATCTTACAACAGGCACAAACAAATGCTATTTATGAACTGGAAAGAAAAGAGGACAAAATAGAATTACTAAGTCAACAAAATGAACTAAAACAAAATAAAATTGAAATCCAGGAGAACAAAATCAACTCCCAATACACTTTACTTATTTTTTTGGTGATCGGGAGCTTATTCCTGGTAGTCTTTGCATTTGCACTCTATAAGTATTCTCAATCCAAGAAAAAAGCAAATGCCCGCTTGCTTGCTTTAAACAAAGAAGTGCAGGAGAAAAGTGAAGAGATACAAACACAGTCGGAAGAATTAGTAGAAACCAATCATGTACTTTCTAGTCTCAACGAAGAACTCTTTAAAAAACAAATTGAAATTAAGAATCAGGGCGAAGAATTGCTGGCATCTAATAAATTAATCAATAAAATAAATCACGAACTTGAACTAACTGTTCAGAAAAGAACAGAGCAATTGCAACAATCCTATGCTGAACTAGATACTTTTTTTTATCGATCCTCACATGACTTCCGCAGACCTCTTACCACCTTTATGGGATTGGCCGAAGTAGCCAAGTTTACAGTAAAAGATCCTTATGCTTTAGAACTATTTTCGAAAGTGAAAGAGACAGCTGAAAATCTAGACAAGATGCTGATGAAGTTGCAATCTATTAGCGATACAGGTTCTCAACACTTGATTGTGAAGGAAGTGCGCGTGAAGGAACTAACATTTGATATACTCGATAGCTTTAAATCTGAAATTGTTTCTAAAAATATAAAAACACAGTTAGAAGTTGAAGTAGAAAATTCTTTTATATCGTACCCTACCTTTATAAAGATTGTATTGGAAAACCTGATTGAAAATTCAATTCGTTTTTCAAAACCATTTTATCCATTGATTAAAATACGAATCGTTAAAGTTGCTGGAGGTATAACTATCGTAGTGCAGGATAACGGACAAGGTATTGCTACAGAATATCAAGAGCGCATTTTTGATATGTACTTTAGAGCCAACGAAAATTCTAAAGGCAATGGACTTGGCTTATATATTGTCAAAAAAGCAGTAGAACGACTGCAAGGAAAAATTACTTTTGAAAGTAAACTTCACGAAAGCAGTACTTTTCAGGTAACCATTCCCACATTACCCAAAAGCATCTAAGTTTTTAACCGATTTAATGGGCATTAACCTACAAAAATAATTTTTGTGTTCCGTGCGCCCAACTTAGAGGGATTATTTCGTTTTCTTATACCTTTTTCCTAACGAATTTACAGCTGCCACATTAAAGAAACCAATTGCTTTTGATCCATTTAGGTTAGTGTTTATAATGTTGGTAGACACATTGGCCAACGGCTTTGAAAATAATTCAGCGAAACCACCTGGCCTATCCGTTTGAATGATAACTTCATTGAGGTAATTAAAGCTGGCATATGTAATGGAGTGTATTTGCACATTTATAGAATCGCCATCAATAAAAGGTGAAAGATTACCCGTTGCTCCTGTCGATTCATCCTTGTCTTGGGAGTTTATTCCTCTGCGGATGGGTGTAATAAAGACCACTCCATCGGTTTGTCCCCCAAGTGAAAATCCGGCATCGAAGGCGAGATTGATTTCTGCTGGCTTGTTCAGAAGTACCCCGTTCTTAAATGCCTTTATCCAATAAGCATCGCCAACACCCACCAGGTCAGTAGCCCAAAACTCTCCGCGTGCTAGAATTTTATTGCCACCAATTTCTTTGTCCGTATCAAACGAAATGCTGTCAACCACAGGTACTCTACCCATCGTAGAAATGGATTGGAAAATCTCGCCCTTATATTTTACACTCAATGAATAGCTGTTACCAATCTTTCCAAAAACCTCATTGCCAATGGGCTTCCACACATAATTGCCAACAGCTTTATCATTTTCAATAAACGAATAAACTTTTCCCTGGTTGTCAGTAACTGAAATGGTGGCACCGGAAACACCCACGGGCAAAACATTGTCGAAATAAGGCTGTGATTGAGTAAGCACAATTGTTTGTGCTTGGGGCAAGTTGTTGATCCACGCATCCACCACCAATACCGGAGCAGCCCTTTCTAGTGTGGGATTTATTTTATCTTCGCATGCAAGAAAAGTCAAGCCACCAATCAGTGTTACTAAGAGACTTGTGATTTTATAGTTATGGATTTTCATATCGGATCAAAATTTAAAATTATAAGAAATAGAAGGGATAACTGTGCCTACAATGGCTAGCTGTGTGGCTTGCGATTGCAGTGCCTGGCCTGAAGGAAAGCGTGCATCTGTTTGAGAGAAATAAATGGAGAATGGATTTTTGCGAGCGTATAAATTATAAAGCCCAAACACCCAATAGTCAGTATTTTTTCTTACACTCCCATTGCGATTGGTTTTGCGACCTTCAAAACGAAATGAAATATCCAACCTGTGATAGTCGGGCAAATGCACGTTGTTACGCGACTCTTGCGCATTGTAAGGTATTAGCATTCCTTGCACAACGTAGCGTGACGTGGGGAACGTAGTGGGAGTGCCAGAAGTAAACACAAAATTACCTGACACTGACCAACGCTTGTTTATGTCATAGAAGCCTGCTATTTTTAAGTTGTGAGTTTGGTTGTAGCGGGTTTCATACCATTCTCCTCGGTTAACGCCATCTACTTTTAATTCAGATCTACCCAACGTATAACTCACCCAGCCGGTAAACCTGCCAGTTTTCTTTTGAAGGTATGCCTCCAACCCATAAGCGCGCCCTTTACCAATCAACAAGTCACCTTCCAAAAATCGATTGATCAAAAGGTCTGCTCCATCAACATAATCTACTTGATTTTTTGTATAACGCAGATAACCTTCCAACGAAAATTCATACTTCTTCTCTTCTCCTATTTCTTTAAAG
>JANXRR010000403.1 GCA_025356795.1 Bacteroidia bacterium | reverse complement strand
CAAAAAATTTGAAAATCATTAGTGGAGCTTGTGTTTTCAATATTGTCGTTAAGCCTATTATTGGTGTAACTAATGTTGAAGGCTCCAGAATAATGATATCTTTTTTTGTAAGTAGATTTGAAATACAAAGCATTTGACCCTTTGGCATAGATATCACTTGTAATACTCATTTTAAAATAATCATTGATGTCGAAGAAATAACCGCCACCGCGCAAAAAGAAACCTCTTACTCGTTCTTCACCGTAGGCTGGAATAATTAAGCCTGATGCGCTTTGCCGTTGAGAGGGAAAAATGCCGAAAGCAAACCCAAGGGGAGTTGGCACATCATTAAACTCCATGTAGAAGGGGCCACTAATCATTTTATCGCCCGGAATGGCTTTTGCCTTGGTGGAAATAATTCTATAGTGCGGATGCGCTAAATTACAGGTGGTGTAAGCATTGGTGATACTCAATAAATTGTTTTTCTCATTTTTATAAACTTTATCTCCATGTAAAAAGCCCTCACCTTCTTTAGTTACAACTTCAGAAATTTTGGCCCGCTTGGTTTTAAAATTATAGACCATGTCTCTGGTTTCGTAGGTTTGATTGCCATTTTTGAAAATAGGAAAGCCCAACCTTCTGCCTGTGGAGTCAAGGCGGCCACCGGCAGTCAGGGTTGACTTTTCGTAATCTATAGTAATGTCTTCCGCTTCCAGTTCAATATCACCATACTTTACTTTTGCACCTCCGTACAGTTTGATTATTTTCTTCTGAAGATCTGAATTGATAGAATCCCGTGCCGAATAGAAAATAGTTGTTTCTATATCGCCTTTCTTTTTTTGTTCGAGAGAGTCTTTTTTGATTTTCGTAGTATCTACCCCTACCAGATCTTCACTTGGAGGAAGCTTTATACTATCGGCTTTTACAGGCAATTGCTGTTTTGGAGTGGCCACAGTTTTTTCTACTTGGCCATAGCTAACACCCTGAAAAATTGTGATGGCTGAGAAACAGAAAAGAAATAACCTAAAATACTTAACCACGCCTTCTGTTTTGATTTTCAGGAGTTTACCTTTTAATGAAAAATTCACAACTTTACGCAAAGTTATTGCAAATACTTTAGACATAGCAACCCTTGTGAGGAATATTGAATTAAAGAGTTTACTGTTAGCAACAACCTTGCTAAGTTTTTCAGGAACAGCTATTGTTGGCCCTGATTTCCGGGTAAACACTGTTGTTATTGATCCTGGCCATGGTGGTCGAGATCCGGGAACGAGAGGCAAAAAAACCTTAGAAAAAGATGTTGCCTTGAAAATTTCCCTTAAGCTTGGCGAATATATTGAAAAGAACATACCTGGGGTAAAAGTGATTTACACCCGCAAAACTGACCAGTATGTGGCGTTGGATGAACGCGCCATCATAGCCAATAAAAATAAAGCCGATTTATTTATATGTATCCATGCGAACGCAGTGCCCAACACAACTGCCTACGGAACTGAAACCTATGTGATGGGTATCAATAAAGGGGATAAAAATTTTGATGTTGCCAAACGTGAAAATTCAGTGATGCTGCGCGATGATAATTATGAACAGCGGTATGAAGGATTTGACCCCAGTAGCCCCGAATCGTATATTTTATTTTCCCTTGCACAGAGTGCTTATCAAGAAAGCAGTTTAATCTTTGCTTCCCTTGTTGAAAAGGAATTCAAAACGAAAGCAGGCCGCTATAGCCGAGGGGTAAGGCAGGCAGGTTTTTGGGTATTGTGGCGCACATCCATGCCCAGTGTTTTAGTGGAGACAGGATTTTTAACATATCCCAAGGAAGAAGCTTTTCTTGCCAGTGATAGCGGACAAGACTTAATAGCAGCTGGAATATTCAGGGCATTTAAAGAATATAAAACTCAAATAGAATCCATAAATTAGAACGTGTGAAGAATAGAAGCAAAGAAGTAATGGTGGGTGTATTCGCCACAATAGCATTGGTGTTATTATACATGGGTTGGTATTTTTTAAAGGGCGTTGATTTCTTTTCCTCCCAGAGCAAGTATTACGTGATTTACGATAATATTGATCAGCTAGCGGTGTCAAATCCAGTGCTTGTTAATGGTTATCCAGCAGGGCGAGTAAGTCATATTAAAATTTTGCCCAACCGCCAAAATCATGTATTGGTTGAATTGGAGATAGATGCTGCCGTGGTGTTGGGAGATTCAACAAAGGCAATTTTGAATAGCGATTTTCTAGGAGGCAAATCTATTCTTTTAACTATTGGCCGAATGAAAAATAAGCTAGCCCCGGGCGATACCCTGCATGCGGAAGTGGCTAAAGGCCTTACGGATATATTAACCGAAAGTGCGGTGCCCGTGGCAGATAATCTACAAACCACTTTACGAAAGTTTAATCTGGTGATCG
>JANXRR010000386.1 GCA_025356795.1 Bacteroidia bacterium | reverse complement strand
TTTTAAAGTTTCAGAATATTTGTACCAAACGTATCCTGATAATTCTTATTTCCATCGCTACTATGCACGCATGCTTTACAGTAAGGGCATGCACATTGAGTTAGAGGTGGCTTCAAAAAATATAATTAACCGAATAGATAGTGCCAAAACTGGCTATGAAGCTACCAGTGGAAGGTACGCTTCGTTCTTTTTAGGGCAAGTGTATGAAAATAGAGGAGACCTGGAAAAAGCAAAAAAATATTACAGCCTCGCTGTCACTTATTCTGAGCAGTTGGAGGCCACCGATTCGGGTTACTATTTATACTCGCTTATCGAACTTGGAGAAATAAATAGTAAACAAGGCAACCAGCAAGAGGCCAAAAAATATTTTCAATTAGTTAAAAAAAAGGCGGGGCGAAAGCAGGAAGCTTATAAAGATGCCAAAAAAAGACTTCGGAATTTAGAGAAAAATGATTGATTGAACGGGTTTCAACCGAGTGCATAAACCTTTTGTAAAACAATCAATTATTAATTTGATTAAAAGTTTAATTTTGCTTTTTTAAAATAAAGCAAATTTTATTTCTCCAATCAGCACACTATCGAAATTAAATAAGTCAAGTCCACGAAATGCCCCCTTGGTAACTTGTCCACATTTTGTTTCGCAATTTTTAGATGACAACCCAAAAAACAAAATTATTAAAATGAAAATTAAGCTAGACCCAACAGACAGAAAGATTTTAGACCTGCTTCAAACCAACTCTAATATTACCAACGCTCAATTGGCTTTAGAGATAGGCCTCTCACCCGCCCCAACGCTCGAACGCGTTAAGAAACTTGAAAATGGTGGCATTATTAAAAGCTATCACGCGGTGGTGGATCACGCAAGTATCGGTTTGGGAGTATGCACCTTTGTAACCGTTTCGTTGAAAGGGCATAACAAGGACAATATCGATAAATTTATAAAAGCGATCGGTCAAATTGTGGAAGTAGTTGAATGCCATCATGTAACAGGCCAGGCAGATTTTATTCTAAAAATTGTTGCCTCAGACATTCCAGCCTATCAATCCCTTATGTTAGAAAAAGTTTCTAACATTGAGGTAGTGGATAATATGCAATCAACCGTAATTTTATCCACCTTTAAGGATAGTCGTGTGATACCCATTCCCGCATGAGCGAAATAGATGAAAAAAGCCTAGTACTTAATGCCAAGCAGGTTGATCAAAAGATCACACGTATGGCGTTTGAAATGTACGAGAATAATTTCAAGGAGAAAGTGCTTGTGTTTGCCGGCATTGATGGACAAGGGTATAATTTAGCCCAATTGTTGGCTCAAGCCGTGGAACAGATTTCAGAAATTAAAACAACCGTAGTGAGGGTTTCGGTAGACAAACAATCTACCCAACTTGGCGAAGTAACCATAGACATTTCAGAAAAGGAATTAAAGAAAAAGGTAATTATTTTGGTAGATGATGTGTTGAACACGGGCAGAACCCTTGCATACGGCCTTAAACCATTTTTGCCATTAGAAGTAAAAAAAATTGAAGTGGCTGTATTGGTAAATAGAAGTCACTCTTTGTTTCCAATATTGCCCACCTATACTGGTTACGAGTTGGCCACCACACTAACCGATCATGTACAAGTAAAGCTGGGCAAAAAAGCTTCTGTGAATCTATTATAGCAAACATCTTAAGTTTGACATCTTAAAAAATTTAAATCTACACCAGATGTCCATTCATAAAAAGCAGGATGTAAAAAAAATCACTACTCATCAGCTTCAGGAGATGAAGAACCGAGGAGAGAAGATTGCCATGCTCACCGCATATGATTATAGCATGGCTAAGATTATTGATGGTGCAGCCATTGATGTGATTTTAGTGGGCGACTCAGCCTCGAACGTAATGGCTGGTAATGAAACTACGCTACCGATTACACTCGACCAAATGATTTACCATGCTACCTCTGTGGTGAAGGCAGTTACTCGCGCGTTGGTGGTGGTTGATATTCCTTTTGGATATTACCAAGGAAGCAGTGGCGAGGCATTGCGGTCTTCTATTCGCATCATGAAAGAATCAGGTGCGCATGCAGTGAAGCTCGAAGGAGGTGAAGAAGTAAAAGATTCTGTGAAGCGAATTTTAAGTGCGGGCGTGCCTGTGATGGGTCATTTGGGTTTAACCCCACAGTCTATTTTTAAGTTTGGCACCTATTCGGTTCGAGCAAAAGAAGAAGAAGAGGCGCAGAAATTAATTGAAGATGCTTTGCTGCTTCAAGAATGTGGTTGCTTTGGAATTGTACTTGAAAAAATACCAGCCGTTCTCGCCAAAAAAGTTTCAAGCATGCTTTCGATACCAGTGATAGGTATTGGTGCTGGCCCCGATGTAGACGGACAGGTGTTGGTAATGCAGGATATGCTCGGAATTACACAAGAATTTAAGCCACGCTTTCTAAGGCGCTATGCAGATTTGAATGCGATAGTTTCAGATGCAGTGCAGCATTATGTTTCTGATGTGAAGGCGAAAGATTTTCCGAATCAGGAGGAGAAGTATTAATGGGTAGGGAACCTAAAGTTTAAGTGTTATGGCACTTCTT
>JANXRR010000364.1 GCA_025356795.1 Bacteroidia bacterium | reverse complement strand
TAGGGTTAGCTCATCAGTAATATTATTAGTACTACTGATTTTTGTTTTGGCAAAAGAAATAATGAGTTGTATTTCATTTGTAATGGAAGCTTCAATAACTTTTAATGTTTCTAACAAAGAGGAATGACCTTTAAACCCTTGAGAAGATGCGGTAATCAGGGCTGTTGGTTTATGCGAAAAATCCATTGATGAAACGGTCCAGTCAATTGCATTTTTTAGAGAACCAGGCACACCCATGGCGTACTCCGGGGTGCAGATAAGGATGCCATCGGCCTTTCTTAATTGGCTGCGAAAATCTGAAATTAGTGGAGGGGGATCATCAGCATCAAGATCGGGGTTAAAGTGAGGCAACGTTTCAAGCCCATCAAAAATTTCAATAGAGAAATAATCTTTAGATAACTCTTCAATGGCTTTTATCAACTGTAAGTTGGAAGAAGTTTTACGCGTACTGCCAGAGATAGCGAGTATATGTTTCATTATTAATTTTAAACATTACTTAAAATGCTTCAACCTTACTACTTCTTCTGGCTTTAGGAATCTCCATTGACCGCGCCCTAAATCTTTTTTATCAAGGCCTGCATATACTGAGCGGTCAAGCTTTAGCACTTCATAACCTACCGATTCAAAAATTCTTCTCACCACTCTGTTCCATCCAATATGAATTTCTAACCCTACGCTTTTACTGTCATCGCTCAACATGGCTATGTCATCTACCATAGCTTTGCCTTCTTGAAGATGAACTCCTTCCTGAATTTTTATGAAATCATTTTTAGTGATTGGTTTATCCAACTCAACCTTATACACCTTTTTAGCTTTGTAGGATGGATGGGTAAGTTTATCTGCCAATTCGCCATCGTTGGTCAACAACAATAATCCTGTAGTGTTTCTATCAAGTCTTCCCACAGGATAGATGCGCTCTTTGCAAGCACCAGCCACTAAACCCATAACGGTATTGCGTTCTTGCGGATCGTCTGTGGTAGTGATAAAACCTTTTGGCTTGTTCAACAAAATATAGACAGGCTTCTCAGCTTTTAATACTTTGTCTTCGTAGCGCACTACATCGCCTTGTTTCACTTTGGTGCCAAGTTCTGTAATAGTTGTTCCGTTTACGCTTATCAAACCCATTTTAATAAGTTCATCGGCATCTCTGCGTGAGCCAACTCCGCTATTTGCAATATATTTGTTGAGGCGAGTTAAACCATCGTCCGTTTTAGGTTCTGTTGACTTTGGTTTACTAAAATCTTTCGATGAACTAACACGCGATTGAACAAAGGACTTCTTGAAGGGCCGACCAAATGAGGAGCTATCTTTTTTTCGAGGAGCCTCGCTTTCATCACTGTTACTTGTTGCTTTTGATGGTCTTTTAAAATCGTCTTTACTAATGCGTGGCTCGGCATTACTACCCTCGTCCTCAGTGGGCCTACTTCTAAATTTATCGGGGCGTGAGCCAAACGATGGTGGTGAATTGGTTTTATTGTAGGGCCTTTTATCGCCATCTTGATTTATTGGCCTATTGTTTCTAAATGGGCGTTCGCCACCTTCAGACTTAGAGAAACGTGAGTAGCTTCCATCTCTTTTATCTTTGCTCGGGCCATTGCTTTTAGAAAATCTTGTTGAACCTTCAGACTTCGAGAAGCGATCCCCATCGGGTCTTATTCCAAAAGGTTTATTGCTTTCACGAAAAGGTGGTTTAGCTGAAAGCGGTCTATCGCTTCTGCTTTCATTTTTATTTTCATTATTTCTGAAACCAGATGGTTTTGAAAATCCACTTCTACTACCAGAAGAACGGGGATTTTTACCATAGGTGCGCTTTTCTTCAAAGTCGCCAGAAGATCTACCTGAAGACTTTTTCTTTTTTTGGAAAGATCTTTCAGCGTCTGATTTTTTACCAAAGGAAGTGCCCTTGCCTTTGTTAGTAGATGATTTATTGATTCGGGGTCGTGCCATGGTTTAAAGATAATTGAAATTAAGGTATGGGTTTCTAGCCAAGTACTTCCAGCGATGCTCTACTGGTGGTAGCTACTAACTCGAAACAATTTAAAAGGTATAGATTATTGATTCTCTGGAGTCTCGCCAATGGTGTTAACTTCCTCGGTAAAATCTTTAGGTGTTGGAAGTTCGGTTAATTCACTGATGCCAAAATATTCCATAAACTTAGGGCTAGTGCCGTAAAGTATAGGCCTGCCAATGGTGTCAGCCTTTCCTTGTATTTCAATCAATGATTTGTCAAGCAATTTTTGAATCGCGTAGTCACAATTAACACCTCTGATGTTTTCAACTTCTGTTTTAGAGATCGGTTGTTTATATGCAATGATAGAAAGAGTTTCCATAGCGGAAGTAGAGAGCCTTTTCTTCGACTGCTGTTTTAGCATAATGCCAATACTAGTCTGGTAGGCGGGCTTTGTCAAAAACTGATATCCACCGGCCGCTTTAAATAATTGAAAGGAAAACTCTTCTGCGGTAAATTTCTCTTCTAATTTTTGAATGGCACCTACGATATCTTCATCAGGAACTTCCGCATTGAACATCTCAGACAAACACGCTTTTAAGTCAGCAATTTTTGCCGGTGAGGGGGAGCAGAAAATTAATGCTTCGATATGATTTTGAAGAAAGTCCAATAGAAGTTTAGTTAGTAGTTATAAATTGATTTAATCACGGTTCATCATTTTTGCTTCAATAGACTGCGTAGTATGTGGCACGGCAATCAAACGCTCTTTTGAAATCAGTTTTCCGGTAACGGAACAGATGCCATAAGTTCTGTTTTTGATCCGAACTAATGCATTTTCAAGATTGGTAATATATTTTAATTGACGGGCTGCTAATTGGCTGAGATTTTCCTTCTCGGCCGTTTCGGCTCCGTCTTCCAACACTTTTGTGTTGCCACCTGAAGTTGAATCAGTACCTGAGTCATCTGTTCGATTTAATGTGCCTTTTAAGATCTTAAATTCTTCGTTTGCCTTCTCAAGCTTTGATTTGATGAGGGTTTCAAATTCTTTAAGTTCTTCATCTGAATACCGTGTCTTATCTTGAGAATTTGAAGATGGTACGGTCGACTTATGAGCTATTGGCCGCACCGTTGGAATTTGAAAAATGGTTAACTGTGGAGAAGTTTTTGGTATGGCCATGGCCTCTTGCTTTCTGGAGGCAGGAGTTGACAAGCCAAGGGGCTCATCTTGTTCTTTTGGTAGTTTTTCTTTTGCTATTTTTTTTGGAGCCGGGGTCACCTTCTTTTCTACTGCTACCTTTTTTTTTGGCTCTGCTTTAACTTCTATTTTCTTGGAAGTTATCTTTTTTACCGGGTCAACTTTTTTTACCTCCGCTTTTTTTGAAGCTCCTTTTTTTGCAACCTCAACCTTCTTTTTGGCCACCGCTTTCTTTTTTGGAACTATTGCTTTTGCAATTTTCTTCTTGGCAACAACTTTGGCCTTGGGCTTAGCAGCAACGGGTTTCTTTGTTTTATCAGCAGGCTTTACTTTGGCTATCGTTTTTTTTGAAGCTTTAGTAAGTGACTTTTTCGATGACTTGGCCATAACAATAACAGATTATAGTTAAAAAACAATTTGCAAAAATACGGGGTATGAGTTAAAACAAAAAATGGTAGCTGTTTAATTCCATAAGTGAAAACATTATCAAGGCTTTCTTTTCTGAATCACCAGGCATTTTTGCAATAAATTTACCCATTTAAACCAACTTTCTCACTGTTCGGCAACCACCACACGCTTTCTAAAAGTATTTACGCTTCCGGTATCATCGAATAAATCGATCCAAACTATGTAGTAACCGATACGAGCTTTGGTGCCATTATCAGTGTTGCCATCCCATCTAAAAAAGCCTGAATAACCAAGAGTTTCATTGTTCGCAATAGTCTTTATAATCCTTCCCTGTTGATCCACTATTTTGATGTTGGCTATAAAGTTGTTTTGGTCAAACGCATAATTAATTTTGGCAAAATCTTGCTGGCCAGAATTGGGAATAATAACCTCGGGATCAATCTTTATTTTCTCATCAAGTAAGAATTCAATCGGCCTTGCGTTGGAATTTATAAAGCCAGGAGTAGCAAACCCCGATTGGGAACTAGCCGATTTCCAATTGGCTGGGTCATTGGTTTTTTGTGAAAAGGAAATCCGTTCCAACGAAACGCCTTCATCATCTTTTATAAATGTTGAGTGAAGATTTTTGCTATACAAAAACGAATCGATTACCATTCCTGTTTTCCCAACGAGAGCAATGGAGCCTTCATCATCGGGCAAACTCGGCAAATTTG
>JANXRR010000362.1 GCA_025356795.1 Bacteroidia bacterium | reverse complement strand
CTTTAAATTCTTTAGTTAATTTTTGTGTAATGAAATCAGTTTAATGAATTGGATTTTATTTCATTTTATCCACTGCTTCCTGAGCTTTAATAGCCATGTCTAAATGATGCTCTAAGATAGCAACCTTACCTGCTGCCCATCTTTTCAAATCGTCATCCTTTCCATTTTCACCTTCTTTTTTAAATTCGCTTATGTCGTCTTTATGATCTTTTACCATAAAATCAGTATAGGCATCATCAAAATCCTTTCCCGATTTTTTGGCTAGCTCGTTGTAATCGTGTTGGCATTTATCACTCAATGAAGTAGGTAAAGAGATATTCTTTTGCTTGGCCAATGTTATTAATTCTTGGTTTCCTTTACTATGGTCATCCACCATCATTTTTCCTAGCATTTTAACTTGATCGGAAGAGGCGTTAGCTTGGGCAAGTTCGCCAAGTTTCACCTCCAACATTCCACCATCAGCAGCATTCACTGTAAATTCTGTATCATCCTCGATTTTTGAATCTTCAAACTTTTTTTCGTTCTGCTCTTCTGCCACATCTTTACTATCAATATTGCTTTTATTACTGCATGAAGCAAAGTTTAGCAAGGCAAGCATTAGAAAGAATTTCAAACTATTTTTTTTAATTGTTTTCATATTGTTTTTTATTTTGAGTTAATGTCAGCTAAAATCATTCCGTTCTAAAAACATATTTTTAATACCCTGGAGTGCTAAATTTGTGGAGGAGTTTCTACAGGCAAGGCCTAAAACACATCATACTAACTTATTTAAAATTTTGATTAACCAAGGTGTGAAAAGAGAAAATTTAATGAGCTGACCTTGAGAAATAATTTATTATAAACAATTGGATTTATTTTGAAATATATAACTTGAATGTAAATTGTGAGTCTTCCTTAAAAAGAATTAGATCTTCTCACCAAAATATTAACTAACTATAATCAATAAATATTTATTCTATGCTTTTAAGATCGGTAGTACTTGTAATTATACTAGCCCCACAGATTGCCCAGGGTCAAAAAGAAATGAAACAAAAATGGGTCAAACTTTTTAACGGTAACGATTTAACAGGTTGGAAAGTATTGAATGGCAAAGCACCGTTTGAAGCCAAAGATGGAGAAATTATTGGCATCACTACCCTTAATGAACCTAACACATTTTTAGCTACAGAAAATACCTTTGGGGATTTTATATTAGAACTTGAATTTAAGGTTGATTCGAAAATAAATTCGGGTATACAGTTTAGAAGTGAAAGTAAAGCTGAATATAAAGATGGAAGGGTGTTTGGCTACCAATTTGAAATTGATCCTTCCGCTCGCGCCTGGTCGGGAGGCATTTATGATGAAGCAAGAAGAGAATGGCTCTACCCACTTGAATATAATCCTCCGGCTAAAACAGCTTTCAAACAAGATCAATGGAATGCATTAAGAATTGAAGCCATTGGTTCGTCAATGCGCACATTTCTAAATGGTGTAGCGTGTGCCCATTTAATAGATGATGCCACCATCAAAGGTTTTATCGCGCTGCAGATTCATGCAGTTAGCAAAGAAGAAGTTGGAAAAATAACACACTGGCGAAACATTCAAATTCAAACAGAAAATCTTCAAGCTAGTCCAGCGAATGAAATTTTTATAGTTAACACTATTCCCAATCAACTTTCCGATTCAGAGAAAAAAAATGGCTACTACCTATTGTGGGACGGGAAAACAACTCAAGGTTGGAGAGGTGCCTACAAAGAAAAATTTCCTGAGAATGGTTGGGCAATTAAAGATGGCATGCTCAGTGTTGTTAAATCAAAGGGTGCGGAGGCAGAGAATGGCGGAGACATTGTAACTGAAAATCAATTCAATTTTTTTGATTTGCAATTCGAATTTAAGCTATCTGAAGGTGCTAACAGTGGCGTGAAATATTTTGTTACCGAAAAAGAAGGAAACAAAGGTTCGGCCATCGGTCTTGAATATCAAATCTTAGATGATGCAGTTCACCCAGACGCTAAATTGGGTGTTGTAGGCAATCGCACAATGGGCTCGCTTTACGATTTAATTCCTTCTCTGAAAATTTCGAGAGGTATTCTTAAAATAGGTGAATGGAATTTTGGAAGAATTATAGTTACCTCAAATAATCAGGTAGAACATTGGCTCAACGGATATAAGGTAGTTGAATATATACGGGGATCGCCCACCTACCAAGCATTGGTAGCCCGAAGTAAATATGCAGCATGGCCTGATTTTGGGATGGCTGAAAACGGTAGGATTTTGCTACAAGATCATGGAGATAATGTCTCCTTTAGAAGTATTAAAATAAAGACGTTAAAGTAAAATTATTCATATTCACAGATTCATCTAATCAACTAAGTTAATCATATGAAAAAAACAAGGCGCGATTTCATTAAGCAATCAGCTACAGCAACGGCTGGGGTTTATCTAGGAGCACTGGGCTTTAGTGCTAAAAGCTATGGCAATATTTTAGGTTCTAATGATAGAGTAAGAGTTGGAGTAGTCGGGTTCTCCGATCGCTTTCGAAGCTCCCTCCTACCTGCTTTTCTAAACCATCACAAAGAATTAAATTTTGATATTGTAGCCGTGTCAGATATTTGGAAAAGAAGACGAGACGAAGGTAAAGATCACTTGCAAAATAAATTCAATCATGACATTACTGCTTTTAAAAACAACGAAGAGCTATATGATTCTAAATCGGTAGATGCTGTTATTATAAGCACAGCCGATTTTCAACATGCACTTCATGCCATTGAAGCGGTAAAGGGAAACTGCGATGCTTACGTAGAAAAACCATTTGCCGAAACAATGGAAGATAATCGCAACGCACTGAAAGCAATAAAAGAATCTAAGAAAATAATACAAATTGGATCTCAACGCAGAAGCGGAGCCAATTATCAAACCGCGGCAGAATTTATTCATGCAGGGAAATTCGGCCCTATTACTATGGTTGAATTAACATGGAACGTAAACCAGCCAGGAAGATGGAGAAGACCAGAATTAGTAGCACTTTTAAAAGAAGAAGATACCGATTGGAATAGGTTTTTACTTAACAGGCCGTTCGAGAAATTTGATGCGCGCAAGCATTTGGAGTATCGCCTGTTCTGGCCTTACTCATCGGGTATGCCTGGCCAATGGATGAGTCATCAAATTGACACCGTGCATTGGTTCTCTGGCTTAAGCCATCCACGAAGTGTGGTGGCCAATGGTGGAGTATATTATTGGAAAGATGGTCGTAAAAACTGGGATACTACTACCGCTGTTTTCGAGTACGGCCCATCGAATGATAGCACATCAGGATTTCAGGTAACGTTTAGTTCACGTATGCATAATGGCACAGAACAGCCCACCGAGATTTATTTTTCTAATGGTGGCGAATTGAATCTTATCACTAACAAGGTTACACCCAAAGGGGGACTGACAGAGCAATTTTCTAAACCTATGAATATGCAACCCAATCTTCTACCAGAGGTTGATATTTCAACGAATGCTTCTAAAGTTATTGCCTCTGCCAATACTGGAGGAGATCCCCTTACCTCCAATCACATGCTCAATTGGATGCAGTGCGTTCGCAGTCGTAAAGAAACTACCGCACCCGTTGAAGCGGGATACAATCATGCCGTTGCTGTTATCATGACTAATGCAGCTGCACGTACCGGAGCAAAAGTTTTTTTTAATGAGAAGGATCAAGAGGTATTGGCAGATGGTAAAATTTTCAAATACTAATTTTTCTCTCTTTGTTGCGTAGATGAAAAATTAACGATACCAACAAAAGGAGTCAGCACAGAGTGGCCATTAGCTGATGCAAGCTTTAGAAAAACAAGTGAACAAATTACCTAATTGTTGCAAGTCTTATAATTCAATCTTACGGAAAATTTTTACCTGATCATCTATGAGTTCAAACTTACTACTATCAATTAAATGCCCCATGGTATCAAAAAAACCTATGACAAATAGCCCGTTTGGCTTAAGCGAATCATAAAACTTATCTAATAAATTCTGTTTCGCCTTTGAATCAAAATAAATCATCACATTTCTACAGAATATGATATCGAAATTACTAGGCGAAGGCGGTTGTTCTGTAATTAAATTTTGATAGGAATACTTGACGTGATTAGTTAATGATATATCCATCTTACAGTCTGAGGAATCTCTTTGATAGTATTGAGCGAAATCCCCCAGTGGATTATATACCCTATAATTATTCTCGTTTTCAATCATCTTGATCTTATGATAGAGACCCGCCTGAGCCACTGCTAGGGCATCTTGATTAAAATCGGTCGAAACTACTCTGGCCTTAGTAAGTAGATTGATTTCTTTTAACAAGATGGCCACTGTAAAAACTTCCTCGCCTGTTGAACATCCGGCATGCCAAATACTAATCACATGCTTATTTGAAAAATCATTTATCAGTCTCTTCCTTAAATTTTTCCATAACATAGGATCCCTAAACATGGAGGTCATGCCAACGCTTATTTCATTCATAAATGTGTAAATAAACTTGGGTTCTTTCAAAAAGAGAATCCAAAGATTATGAACTGATTTAAGTTCCATATTATTAAGTACACGAATGATTCTTCTTTTTAACGATTTAGGTTCGTAGCAAGTAAAATCAATACCATATCTTGTAAGTATACTTTGAGTGAGTGAGTTCACCTCCTCCTCCGTTACATCAGCAACATCAGCCATTAGAGGGCTACTAATATTGGAACGTTCTCTTCTAATTCTTTTACCAGTAAAATAATCACTCGATATATTTGACCTTCCAGGTTTTTGACAATTGAAATACTTACGTCATATGTTACAGTTCGATCCTTATTTTTTATGGGTAAATGAATATTAATAAATTCTTGATTTAAAATATCAGACTGCTTTTTCTTCCAAACTCCATGATAATAAGGATCAATAAAATCTAAAAATGATTTGTTTT
>JANXRR010000331.1 GCA_025356795.1 Bacteroidia bacterium | reverse complement strand
GAATGACATTGTCTTACCACTTTGCACATAGCCGATAACCAAACCTGTGTCATGATTTGCATGTGCTGACGGATTACCACACATTTCCATTATTCGAAATGTTTCATCAATAATTCTTTCACCCGTTCCATTAATATTTCCGTTCGCATCAGCAAAACCTTTGAATTTCAGCAGTCCATCAATTTCTTCACCTTGATATGGTTGCCACTTTGCATTGTTATTGTTTCTTGCACCGGTAATTTCTACTGTTTCAGCCATAGCTATTCTGTTTAAGAATTTGATATTTTAGAAATGAGTTCATTAAAATTTCTTCGTACCTCTCCTTGTGTTTTTGCATTACTTTCTCGCGCAATTACTTCAGCTAAACCAAGTGCAGCTGCCACTCTTAGTATTGGTTCAATCTTAGAATTATCAATGCCTGTAAACTGAACCATAAAAGGATGGGTAAGTGACAAGCGAATGCCAACCTCTCGAATTGCTTTATTATTCTTAGGGTTTGGTATTAAGTGATTGCCGACTTCAATCAAATCTTTAAGAGAGGTATCGTAAGAAAGTTGAATCGATATATGCCAATCAATTTTATTGAAATGCGCTGTAAATTCTTTATGGATTGTCTTGTCCGTTACAATAAGCTTCACCTCTTCTTCTTGAACAACGGGTGGAATGCTTGCGACTTCTTCAATTGCCTTAGGTGCTTTATTCTGTAAGTCGGAAACAGTTGTTTCTAATGCCTTAGCCGCAGAGTTGTATTCTTTTTCACTTGCTCTTGTCCTGTAATTTTCAGCCTGTTGTAAAAGTGGAAATTGTTTTGAGCTAATTTCTTCCTTTAGCAATTGTAAAAATACGTCTAAGTTCTCATCCCACTGAATACCTTTTTTTGTAAAGGAAACATCAAAACCTTCTAAATGTAATTCTCCGAAAACTCTTTGGTACCGATAGCTATTAGGTGCTCCAAAAATGAATTCTGGTCTGAAGCCATTGTCAAAACTTCCCTCTATTACTCTGCCTCTTCTAAACAATGCAAAACCAGATTCAGCCGTTGAACCTGTTTCTCTGATTGCAACAAAACCCTTAACACTTAAACCCTCTTCAACCGGAAAATCTATTGGTAATTTCCAAAGGATTGGTTCTCCCACCCCGACATATGGTCTTTCTTGAAACTTCGCTGTCAAAATTTTAGGTTCTTCAAACTTTAATTCAATATTGTCTACTTTCAGTTTTAGAATACCCTTACGGAGAAACTCACGATATATACTCGTTAGATGTGACTTTACTTTGCCCAGCCCCTTTCGTCTCGGCATTTTCTGAACCTCATAAAGTTCGATAACCGTGTAGTGAGCATTTTTGTTGGCTGGCTTACTTTCAAATTCCAATTCTTCAATCTTGTCCTCAAAGATTTTATTCATGTCAAACTTCACCGTCTTTTCCACTCCCTCGTTCAATGCAGAAGTTCTAACGCTCCATAAGTCTGAAAACCAACAAGATGCAGATTTCATGCCCATCCCAAACTCTGAAAGACCTGATGTGTCAACGGGAATCTCGGCTGCTCTGAATGCTCTCGGGTAATTAGTTTCGTCAATACCTGCTGCATTGTCCCTTATGACAATTTTGCTTTCTGCATCGTTGATTTCAATATTTACCTCTAACTGAAAATCTTTACCATGGAGTTTTTTAAGTTCGGATTCATTTGCTTGGAAACTTGCAATTGCATTGTCTACAAACTCAGCTAAGGCAAACCATGTTTCATATTCTAAAAACTTTAGAACAGAAAGCATAGAAACATTGGGTCTTATGTTGACTTTGTTATGTGGTTTCATGTGCTAACGAGAGTTTTTTCTAGACTATGTTCCCATTGATATGCGATTCACCAACTAGTTGCTTGGCAATTAATTTGACAATCTTTGAATTGACGGCATTACCTAAGGCACGAAAAGCAGCATTGTCATTCTTAGGTAATGAAATACCTTCAAGCGATTGTAGCTTAAGCCCTTCCTCTTTTGTTATATAGCGCTTCTGCCAGCCAATTATTGGAATCTGAGTGTTTGTGCAAACAAGAGAGGGAAAGAAATTAACTTTTTTAACTCTGATTCCAGAGGCTCTGAACTGCAATATGTAATCTGTGATTTTTCGTTTACTATCTCCTACGTTCCATTCAAGTTTTTGCCAACTCTGTGAGTCATACATTGCAATTTGACTAACTACATCTTGGACATACTTTTTATTTTCTTTGTAAAATGCTCTGCTTTGCCTGATGTAGCTACGTTTCCAGTCTGGAAATGCTTTTTCAACCCTTGCATAACTTGGTAGATTTTCTTTTTGCTCTTCTTTTGTTAATCCCTTCAAACTACAGCCAAAGTTTCCTTTGAACTCTCCTAAGTCTTTCGCGGAAAGATTTAAAGGATATGAAGTTTCAAAGGGGTAGGTTGCTCCAAATTCCATTCCCCAAATTGGAAAGCCTGGGAGTTTTGTTTCTTTTGGAACTTGGTCAATAAACTTTTGCCAAAGTTTTATACACTCCTGATTCGACTTCGGTAACTCTTTAAATTGGGATGGATTTTCTTCGATGAATTCATGAATGTCAATCAAAGAAGTTTTTTGATTCTCAATTTCCGTAAACGAAAAGTGTTTAAGTCCTTTTAATGAACCGACAATGAAAATTCTTTTGCGATGTTGCGGAATTCCAAAGTCCTGTGGTGAATAAACTTCATGGTCAACTTCGTAGCCCAATCTATCAAATTGCTTCTGCATGTATTTCCATGTCGCCTCATTATCGTGTTGTCGAATGAATGGAACATTTTCAAGAATGAAAAACTTTGGCGTTCGATGCTCAAGAATTTTTACAATTTCATCAAACAGAGTACCTCTTTCTTTATCGTCCATCCCAGCTTGATTTCCAGCTTTAGAAAATGGCTGACACGGAAATCCGGCACATAAAATGTCATGCTTTGGGATTTCATCAATCTTATTCTTCACTATACTCTTAATATCACCCTTTGGCTCAATGCCCCAATTCAGTTTGTACACCTCTCGTAAAGTTGGATCCAACTCGCTTGCAAAAACACATGTATGACCTAATTCATGGAGTGCTTTATGAAAGCCACCAAGACCAGCAAATAAATCTATAAACGTCATTCGGGGAACTTCTTTTTAAATCAAAAGCCCATCCCCTTCCAAAAGGAAAGCGGGATGGGCTTACGGGAAAGGTAGGTTCTATTTTCCAAAAATGAAAACTGTTTATCAATTTGTATGGCTGAGTGCGGTGGGGATTTGGCTCTTGCCATAGCTTGGGTGTCGCGGTGGGTTTGTGCGGCTATGGCATGTGCCAAATGCGCGGGGCTTTCGGTGGAGAATCTTTTTAAAAAAGCGAAGGGTCGGATGTATTCTTTTTAACCTGTCCCACGTTTTAATTTTTCAAAGTCAGAGTAGTCACGAACCGTTAACTTGTCCCCGTGGGAAATGTTTGTTAGTAAGTCGTCAGCCGTTTTGTTTGAAACCCAATTTGTCCTGAGCCTCGGTATTTTTGGCCGTCCGTTATATTTTTTGATTCCAATATTTCCCCTTTGTCCTTTTGATATTCATTTTTTAACGAGTCCGGGTATCTATACAGGTATGTCTCAATTTCTTCTATTCCTTCATTTGTTAATTTAAACTTCCCTGCCGAAATCTTTGCTTTAAGGTCATAAGACTCATTAAGGATATATTCAATATCACCCTCCTTTACTATTTTTTGCTCAACAAAATAATATTCATTAGGAACATTTTTCTTGTACACAAATATTTTCCCATCTCTAAGACTGTCCAAAGGATACTCGTATCCCTCAAGTCTTTGGATTGGTTCCTTGTCACTGGAACAATTTGATAGAAGAATGAATGTTAATAAGTAGAATGAATGTCTGATGTGTCTCATTTGTCCAAAAAGAAATTACCGCCAACGCTAGCATATAAGCAGTGGCGGGTTTTTGAAATCGTAACTGTCCACAGTGACAGAATGCTGAACGAAGATAAATATTTATAATTACTCAGAACCCCGCCACTGCTTATATGCATTGTTGTAGCTCGTGCGGGTAACATGACACACCTTATTTGCAATACAGTTCTATGTTTTCTCCTGCGGCAATATCTCCCAATGATTTTGCTTTGGCTAGGTCTTGGCAAGCCTCAGTTTTGTTTCCTAAAAAAAGCTTTACATACCCTCTATTTGCATAAGAGAGCGCATCCTCCGGGTTTAGTTCTATCGCTTGACTGAAATCTTTTATTGCCCTTTCATAGTCTTTAAGATGGATCCAGGAAGTTCCCCTGAAAAAGAAAGAAAATTGACTTCTTGGGTTTATATTAATTGACCTATTAAAGTCAAGAATTGCTCCAGGGTAGTCCTCCAACGCATCCTTTGCAAT
>JANXRR010000328.1 GCA_025356795.1 Bacteroidia bacterium | reverse complement strand
ACGTGATGAAAAATTACCTCGCACAGGGTTGCCTCTTGAAAGAGAGAGGGCATTGTCTTCTATGTTTATAAAAACAGATGACTACGGAACACGTTGCTCGACCGTGGTATTAGTAGATCATGATAATAATGTGGAATTTGTAGAACGAGTTTATGATGTACCATCTTTTAATTTTAGGGATCAAACGTTTCGGTTTAAAATTTCTTAATATATCCTTGAAATTGAATGGTAATGTATTGACAAGGTCAAATTTTGAAGGCAAAATGATTAAATCATTCTCGTATTTTAGATCATATAAAAATGACTGGAATAGGTCTATATTTTATAAAGTGGGGTGGTTGCGACAATTTTTACATTTTAGCCATCAATCTTTTAACTATATTTTTTAGTTCATCTTAAGATTATGGTATTTTTTCACCTTTTTTAGGTAAAAATGAAACTAATTGTAGGCGAGACAGTTCAATGACAAAAAGAATATATAGTAAAACAACCACCTATGGCAAAAATAATTGAGACCAAAGAAATTTCCCGCACCTATAAAATGGGAACCAACATAGTGAACGCACTTCAGTCTATTTCAATTTCCATTGATAAAGGGGAGTACGTTGCATTTATGGGGCCATCCGGATCGGGTAAATCAACCTTGATGAATATTGTTGGTTGTTTGGATACGCCTTCTACGGGTTCGTATATTCTAAATAGTCAGATGGTAAGTGAAATGACAGAAAATGAGTTGGCTGAGGTGAGGAACAAGGAGATTGGTTTCGTGTTTCAGACCTTTAACTTATTGCCACGAGCCTCTGCGTTAGAGAATGTTGCGCTGCCTCTTATTTATGCAGGCTACGGAAAAAGTGAGCGCGATGAAATGGCCATGGCCGCATTGGAAAGTGTAAACTTGGCGGATCGCCACCATCATAAACCAAATGAATTGTCGGGTGGGCAGCGTCAGCGTGTAGCCATCGCAAGGGCATTGGTAAACAATCCATCCATTATTTTGGCCGATGAGCCAACAGGTAATTTAGATTCAAAAACCTCGTATGGAATAATGGCTCTTTTCCAAGAGCTTCATGATAAGGGAAATACTATCATTATGGTAACGCACGAAGATGACATTGCCCATTATGCTCATCGTATCATCCGCCTAAAAGACGGATTGATTGAATGGGATCGTATTAACGATAACGTTACAAGAAGTGAAATAGAAACTGGAGTGGCGGCTCATTAAACCTGTTAAAAAATCCGCTAATTTAAAATGAGGTCAAGTCTAAGTCGGGGTTGGTGGTGATTAGATACTCTACTTCTTTCCTTCAAGATATTTTCAAAACTTTAATTTTGGTAAAGTATTCTTCCGTTCTAGAAGAAACACAAGCGTAGTATAAAGCAGTTTTACCCGATAGGTAAGAACTTGCAGCCAACGATGAAACAATTCTCAAAATTTTTAATACAGGTTTCATCTATTAATCCTGAATTATTTAAGCTAGTTTTAGATTAAAAAAACAGATTAATCTTCATCTAAACAATAGTGTTTTAATTATGAAGCTATTCACTCTAGTTTTGTTGTGTATTCTTGCATCAAAAATAGTAGCCCAATCCCCAATAAAACTTCAATTTAATAAGCCAGCAGAATTTTTTGAAGAAAGCTTGGTTTTAGGAAATGGAAAAATGGGAGCTTCTGTTTTTGGAGGGGTAAACTCCGATAAAATATTTTTAAATGACATTACACTTTGGTCTGGCGAACCGGTGGATGCGAATATGAATCCTGAAGCATATAAAAATCTTCCGGCCATTCGCGAAGCATTAAAAAATGAGGATTACAAACTGGCAGATTCGCTAAACAAAAAATTGCAAGGCAAGTTTTCGGAATCATACGCCCCGCTTGGTACTTTTTTTATTAATGTTAAGCATAAAAGTGAAGCTAAAAACTATTCACGTGAATTAGATATTAGTCAAGCCATATCAAAAGTAAGCTACGAAGTAAATGGCGTGCTCTTTACTCGTGAATATTTCATCTCACATCCTGATCAAGTAATGGTTATTAAACTTACCAGCAGTAAGAAGGGCTCTCTAACTTTCGAATTAAAATTCAACAGTCTTTTAAAGTTTGATGTTTCCACTGAAGTAGCTCGCCTAAAGATGAACGGCTATGCCACTGTTCATGCAGACCCTAGCTACCTTGGTAATACGCCAAACCCAGTAGTTTTTGATAGCTCAAAAGGAACACGTTTTACCTCTTTAGCAGCCATAAAGAATTACGATGGAGAGCTTTATAACACAGCCAACGCAATAGGAGTAAAAGGTGCCACAGAAGCTATTGTTTACGTTTCTATTGCTACCAGTTTTAATGGATACGACAAGAACCCAGCAACGGAAGGGCTGGATAACAAATTGATAGCCTTTTGGAATTTGACAAATAGTGTTAAGCAGCCTTTTGAACAGCTTAAGAAAACTCATGTATTAGATTATAAATCTTATTATGATCGAGTAAGCTTAGACTTAGGAAAAACAGATGCACCAGAACTTCCAACAGATGAGAGGTTGAAACGATATGCCGAAGGTAAAGAAGATAAAAATCTGGAGGTGTTATACTTTAATTATGGCCGATACTTATTGATAAGCAGCTCACGTACCGAAGGAGTGCCAGCTAATTTGCAAGGCCTATGGAACCCTTACCTACGCCCACCATGGAGTAGTAATTATACCATCAACATTAATGCAGAAGAGAATTATTGGTTGGCCGAAAACACTAACCTTTCCGAGATGCACTCTCCTATGTTAAGTTTTATCCATAATGTTGCTGAAACGGGTAAGGTAACCGCTAAAACTTTTTATGGAACCCGAGGGTGGGCCGCTGCTCACAACTCTGACATATGGGCGATGAGTAATCCTGTGGGGAATTTTGGAAAGGGCGATCCGAGTTGGGCCAATTGGAATATGGGTGGCGTTTGGCTCAGTACTCATGTGTGGGAACACTATACTTTTTCGCATGATCTTGACTGGTTAAGAAACGATGGATATTCTTTGATGAAAGGCTCAGCACAGTTTTGTTTAGATTGGCTTGTAGAAGATAAGAGCGGAAAACTAATTACATCGCCTTCTACCTCTCCGGAAAATAATTATATTACTCCCCAAGGATATAGAGGGGCAACCATGTATGGGGGCACTGCCGACCTTGCTATGATTCGTGAATTACTTCAACAGACCATTGCTTCTTCAAAAGTATTAAATGTCGATGTTGATTTTAGAGGGGAGTTAGAAATGGCACTCGATAAATTATATCCTTATCAAATTGGCAAGAAGGGAAATTTACAAGAATGGTATTTTGATTGGGAAGATCAGGATCCAAAGCATCGTCATCAATCGCATTTGTTTGGATTGTTTCCTGGCCATCATATTACTCCCAGCACAGCTCCCGATTTAGCCAATGCATGTCGTAAAGTATTGGAGATTAAAGGTGATGAAACAACAGGGTGGTCAAAAGGTTGGCGCATTAATTTATGGGCTAGGTTAGGGGACGGAAATCATGCCTATAAAATGATTCGCGAATTATTAAAGTATGTTCCACCAGACGAAATGAAAACAGATTATCAACGAGGCGGAGGCACGTATCCCAATTTGTTTGATGCTCATCCGCCTTTTCAAATTGATGGTAACTTTGGCGGTGCAGCAGCGTTCGCTGAAATGTTAGTTCAGTCTTCCGAAGATGAAATCCAATTATTGCCAGCATTACCCGATGTCTGGCCGGATGGTGAAGTCAATGGGATTTGTGCCAGGGGAGGATTTGAAATTTCCCTGCAATGGATTAACAAATCAATCATTAAAACGGTCATATCCTCAAAGAAAGGTGGCTCAACAAAGTTGATTTATGGAGCTAAAACCGAACAGATTAGTTTACAACCGAATGAAACAAAAACGATCGAATGGTAAATGTTTATATTATATTTCTGATATAATTGAACCCAACTAACTAAAAACGATAATGAAATATATCACTTCTGTTATTTTTCTATTTCTCTCAATTTCTTCTTTTGCACAAGAACACCAAGATCCACCGCCATTAGAAGGCAGATGGGATTTGACAATTGATTGGGCAGGAAAGCCACAGCCAGCTTGGCTCGAAGTCCGCCATTCTGGAGTAAATAAATTGGTAGGAAGAGTGATGATTGTAAGCGGAAGCGCACGACCGATTTCAAAAGTGAATTTCGATAATGGAAAATTTAATTTTGCGATTCCCCCACAATGGGACAACAGCGATATTAATGTAGAATTTGAAGGTACGCTTACAGACGATATGTTGAAAGGAACACTCAAAAACTTTGATGGAAAAACGTATAGCTGGACGGGTGCAAAAGCACCTTCATTGAAAAGATCAAAAGCTCCTGTTTGGGCTTCACCAGTAGCATTATTTAATGGCAAAGATTTGAAAGGCTGGCATACCAATGGTGAGAATCAATGGCTAGTAGAATCTGGAGTATTGAAAAGTCCTAAGTCTGGTTCCAATCTTTTTTCTGATCAGGCATTTACAGATTTTAAATTGCACATCGAGTTTCGGTATCCTAAGGGAAGCAATAGCGGAATTTATTTACGGGGCAGATATGAAGTACAAGTTGCCGATAGCAAAGGTATGGAACCTTGGGATGACCAATTTAGCGGAGTGTATGGAATGCTTGCACCTAATGAGATGGTGGCTAAGGAAGCAGGTGAGTGGCAAGCCTATGACATTACTTTAGTTGGGCGCACGGTTACAATTATCGCAAATGGTGTCACAGTCATTAGTAATCAAGTGATACCCGGTGTTACTGGAGGTGCTATTGATAGTAAAGAAGGAGAACCTGGCCCTTTTATGATTCAAGGAGATCATGGGCCAATTGAGTATAGAAATATTATGGTAACTCAAGCTAAGTAAGAATTATTTATAAAACATCAAGCTTCTTTGAAATGATTTCTATCCAATTTCTTTTTGATCATTGGATAAAGCAGCACGGCACTAAGAATAACCAACGTACCAATGTAGAAGTTGAGATTCATTACTTCTTGTTTACCAAAAATGATTAGTGCTAAGATGATTCCGTAAATTGGTTCTAGGTTAAGCGTGAGCTGAATAAGAAAAACAGACATTCGTCTTGACAAGTCAATACTAACTGTATAAGCATAAACGGAACAGACAAAGGCCATTAAGGCAATATAAAACCAATCTGAAAGAGAGGGTGGTTGAGTAAAAGGAGTTTTGCTACTAAAGTATGTGTTAAAAAGGGGAAAGAATAAAATCACGGCCACACTGGCGCCTGCCATTTCATAAAATGTAATGGTAAACTCATGAACCCGATTCACTAACTTAGAATTAATTACACTGAACAACGCAGCGGTCAATCCTGATAAGATTGCTAAGAGTAATCCGAGCTTATACCTAAAGTTGAAAGAAAAGATTATAACCAATCCACTTAGCACTACCAATCCCAGCCCCACCTCTACCAAACTTATTTTCCTTCTCTTCACAATAGGTTCTAGCAGTGCAGCCCAAAGTGAGCATGTGGCAAAACCTACCAGACTTGTGGAGGGATTTGAAATTCTACCAGCGCCAAAGAAACTCAACCAGTGAATGGCAACTATAAATCCTGTAAAGAAAACTTTAAAAAAATCTATTTTGGAAATAGTGAACGAAGAGCTTTTAGAGAAAATAATTACTGCCCCTATTCCCAGCAAAGCCAAAAGGCATCTGTAAAAAACCATCTCTACGGAAGATATTAAAACCAGCTTGCCCAATACGGCAGTAAAGCCCCACAAAAAAACTATGAAGTGAAGCTTAACGTAATCACGACTACTTGACATTAACGCGGAACGTATTTAAACATGAATGCTGCAATGATGGCAAATACAATATTGGGTATCCAAGCTGCCACTACTGGCGATAAGGAGCCTGTCTCAGCAAATGTGCGCGACATCATAAAGAACAAAATAAAAACAAAGCTCAGTAAGAACCCTAAAGCAATTTGAAAGCCCGTGCCACCGCGGCTTTTACGGGAAGAAACAATTACACCCATAAAAACCAATACAAATATTGTGAAAGGTGATGAGAAGCGTATTTGCTTTTCAACTTCATATTGCTCAACACCTGTTGAGCCACGAAATTTTAATTTTGCAATGTGTTGGTTTAGCTCTGGAATGGTCATGCCATCGTATTGCCGATTATCGTTCTCAAAATCTTTCGGTGAAAGGGCAATGGTAGTATCCATCGAGGCTCCTTCGCGAGCCAGATGAACCTTTTCAGCCTTGCTGGTAACGCGAAAGATGCTGTCTACCTTTTTTATTTTCCAATAGCGCAAATTCCATTTATTTTTGGTCGAGTCCCATGCAATATTATCAGCCGTTAATTTTTCAACCAACTTATTGTTATCAAAGCGTTCTAATGTGAACTGATACCCTGTATTAGATTGGTTGTTATAGTTTTGAAGATACATATATACATTGGGCTCTATTTGCATGTGAACATTCCGCTTTTCGTAATAATAAACATTGTCAAAATATTTTGCCTGAAAGGCTAAGCGTGATCGATTTGATTGAGGGATCACCCATCCATTAAGAAAAAAACTAAGTACACCAATAACAGCGGAAGCCAGAAAGTAGGGAAATAAAAATCTACGAAAGCTTACGCCACTACTCAAAATAGCAATGATTTCTGTTCGCCCGGCCATTTGAGAAGTAACAAATACCACAGCAATAAAGACCGTAATGGGCGCTAAAAAACCGGCTATCCATGGGACAAAATCCTGATAATAGCCCATGATGGTAAGTGTATCTAAATTATTTTTTGAAAACTTGTCTACTTTCTCAGTGATATCGATGGCCACAATAACGGCCGCTAGCATAACAACAACGAAGAAAAACGTAGTTAGAATTTTTTTTATAATGTATTTGTCAATAATTTTCATGTCTTCGTTATTGTTAATCGGTGTTAGATAATCATCAATGCTAGGAAGGAAGCAATCCTGAATGAGTCATAGTCTCTGTTTTACCACTTTCACCATTTTATTTTTCCATTCATAGAACGTTCCTTCTTCTATTTTGCGCCTCGCCTCTTTCACCAGCCATAGGTAAAAGGTTAAGTTGTGGATTGAAGCAATTTGTGCGCCTAAAATTTCTTTGTTGATAATTAAGTGCCTTAGATATGCTTTTGAATGAAATGTGCTCACATATCCGCCAAGGGTTTCGTCAATGGCGCTAAG
>JANXRR010000323.1 GCA_025356795.1 Bacteroidia bacterium | reverse complement strand
GGCCAGCCGATCTTCGGGTGTTTGTCTTACTTGATCAATCAAATATTTTGTTAAGGGTAAATTGTGCAAACCTGCAGATATCATAGGAATGAGATTGTCCAACTTTATGGATTTGGCAAGATCTAGCCGCGATCCATTCTTTAAAAACTTAGTGGAAAATCCCGCAAAGGGGCCAAACAACAATTCTCTTTTTCCATCAATCATACGTGTGTCTATGTGTGGTACCGACATTGGGGGCGAGCCAACGGAAGCTTTTCCATACACTTTTGCGTGGTGTTTGTGTATCAGCTCTTCGTTATTGCATTTTAGCCAAAGGCCACTTACCGGAAAACCGCCATAGCCTTTACGTTCTTTTATTTCGGCCTTTTTTAGTAAGGGAAGTGTAGCTCCTCCTGCTCCTAAAAAGACAAACCTAGCGTTTACATTTTCCTTCTCTTCGCTAAGTAGATTTTTAATAAAAACTTTCCAGCCACCTTCCTTATCAGGATCTATATCGAGTATTTCTTTATTGTAATGAACCGTAACGCCCGGCATTTTTTCCAATCGCTGGATCAACGTTCTGGTCAATGCTCCAAAATTTACATCCGAGCCTATGTCCATGCGGGTTGCTGCCACATGTTGGCTTGCATTGCGGCCTTGCATTACCAAGGGCGACCATTCTGTAATTTTTTTCTTGTCTTCGGTATACACCATGTCCTTAAATAGCGGACTGGCTTGCATCGCTTCAAATCGTGTCTTTAAGAAATCAACATTTTCATCTCCCCACACTAAACTTATGTGCGGCACTTTAGTGATGAAATCTTTAGCGTTTGGAACATGACCTTTTTCAACCAAGTAAGCCCAAAATTCTCTTGAGATTTCAAACGATTCGGCAATTTTTGCGGCCTTTGAAATATCTACCGAACCATCTGGTTTTTGCGGTGTGTAGTTTAATTCGCAAAAGGCAGAGTGGCCTGTGCCCGCGTTGTTCCACGCATCAGAGCTTTCAGCACCGGCAGTATCCAGTCGCTCAAAAAGTTGAATGGTGATTTCCGGATGAAGTTCTTTCAACAACATCCCCAAGGTGGCACTCATGATACCCGCCCCTACTAACACAACATCTGTTTTTGGAACAAGCGGCTTAATTGTCTTTGTCATGGTCTGATTTAAAAGTCTCGAATTTATAGCTTCAACTACCGTATTGCAAACAAGTGTCTACATTAAACTCAAAAGCTCCTGTTTTCTTCAGGTTTTTGTGAATGGTGCTAGGCTTTAATATCCCACCTTCAATATTGCGTCTCTTTGTTTGTAACCCTCGTCAGAAAACGGAGTATCTGTAAATCAAATCCAGTTACACATGATCAAAAATTACCTCACCTCCCTTTGGCGATATATTCTTCGAAACCGTGTTTTCACTGTCATCAATGTTTTGGGGCTTATTATTGGCATGACCGCTTTCATGCTTATTGCCCAATACGTTTTTCATGAATTGAGTTATGATAAATTTTGGGGAAATACCGATCGGGTTTTCAGGGTGCAGTTGGATCGTTACGATAAAGGTGAACTTTCCACTCGCTGGGCAGCAGGCTGCAATGGCATAGGCCCTGACTTAAAGACCGATTTTCCTGAAGTGAAACAATATGTTCGCATGCATGGCAGCAGTGCGTTGCTATCGCATGGCGATATTTTTTTTAAAGAAGATGCTGTATATTATACCAGTCAGGATTTTTTTACTGTTTTTAAATATCCTTTGATTTCAGGTGAAGACTCTACCGCTTTGAAAGGGTTAAATAAAATTGTGCTTTCTAAGTCGATGGTTAAAAAATACTTTGGCGATGAAAATCCTATGGGAAAAACCATTCGAATCAACGGTAAAGTAGAATACATAGTGACCGGGGTGTTCGAAGATCTTCCTGAAAACTCGCACATGAAAGTGGATGCACTCCTTTCTTTTGCCACCTATGCCAAGCTCGTGGGCCGAAAGAGTGAAGCGGAACTTAACGAATGGCAATGGGATGGGTTTCTCACCTATGTTTTGTTAAATGAAAATGCGGATGTTAAAAAGCTGGAAAGCAAATTGCCTGCGTTTGTAATAAGGAAGCAAGGCGAGGCTTTGAAAAACTTCAATGCAAACATGATCTTTCACCTGATGCCAATAAGTGATATTCACCTCGACTCTGATTTTATTGGTGAATTCAAAGCAAATGGAAATCGTGATACCGTATACTTTTTTATCTATCGTTGCTGCGCTGATTATTACTATTGCCTGGATTAATTATATCAATCTTTCTACAGCAAAATCGGTGGAGCGTGCGCGCGAAGTGGGTGTGCGCAAGGTGATGGGAGGATTTCGCACTCAACTCATTCAACAATTTTTAGCAGAATCCTTTTTGTTAAATACGGTAGCCGTAGCTGCCTCCATCGGAGCGGTGCTTTTACTGTCGCCCTGGTTTAGTAAATTGACAGACAGCGAATTGGGTTATGCTCTTCTAGGTCAAAAATTATTTTGGGCATTTACTCTGTTATTGATAGCTGGCGGAACTCTGCTGTCTGGATTGTATCCAGCATTTGTGCTGTCGGCTTTCAAACCGGTAGAGGTTTTAAAAGGAAGGTTTAAGAATTCTGGTAAAGGAGTTGTCTTTCGTAAGGGCATGGTGGTAGCACAATTCATTGCATCCATCACATTGATTGTTGGCACTTATACTGTCTACACACAAATCAATTTTATGCGCGGTCAAAAACTGGGTGTTAACATCGATCAAACAGTAATCATGCAATCACCCAATATTGTTGATTCCACTTATTCTCAAAAGTATGAGGTGCTGAAACAACGGCTCACGCAATATTCAGAAGTGATGGCTGTATGTGCCTCTTCTTCTATTCCCGGAGCATCTCCCGATTGGAATGCGGGTGGCATACGAAGATTAAGCCAACGTGAAGATGAGCAAAAGCAATATCGTGTGATCATGATGGACCATGACTTCATCTCATCGTATGGGTTGAAGGTTGCTGCTGGCCGAGCTTTTTCGGGTGATGTTCCTAACGAATGGAAAAATGTTTTGTTGAATGAATCCGCTGTTAGGCAGATGGGTTTTGCAAGACCAGAAGATGCACTCAACGATCAAATAAATTTTTGGGGCGACACTTTCAGGATTGTTGGTGTCTTGAAAAACTACAGGCAGGAATCATTAAAGAAAAATTTTGAGCCGTTGATTTTCCGATACAATAAATCTCCTGAGGGATTTTATTCTATCAAGTTCAATACTTCGAAGCTTATTGTTTCTTGGTTGGTCGGTGATAGAAGTATTGATACTGGAGGTGTGTTTGTAAAAGACGTTGCTTCACGTGTCGCAAATAGAATACAATTAACCTCAGACGGTCACAAGGTTTATTTAGAGGCTGTTGACACTGCTTTTAATAATCAAATAGACTTTGCTCAGCTTATTAAGATATACGGCCAAAACGATCCTGATAAACGTTACAGCCCTTCCGAATGTACAGGAACAAAGAAAATTGTTATTAGCGGAAATCCTGATAAAGCTAAAATATCAACTTCATTTGTTGAACGTCAAAATCTTACCATGAGAATGCACATGAGAAGGTTTACAAGGTTGACCAACGCATTTTCAAAGAAGGTTGAAAATCATTGTTACGCTGTAGCCCTTCATTTCGTTTATTACAATTTCGTGAAGGTTCACAAAACATTGAGGGTAACTCCTGCAATGGAAGCAGGGCTAACAAAAAAACCAATGACTATTGAAGATATTGTAAATTTAACTAATCATTCAAACTGAGACACTACCAGAAAGTGGAGGATGGTGAGTAGTGACAGAAATCTTTTAAATTTAACCCTATCACTTTCTGGAGTAGCAAGGCAGCAAAGTGCTGTTGCAAGCAACAGTTTCTCTTCCTGATTTAAATCGGTAAGGTAAACAACGCCTATCCAGCAGCAAAACAGCAGCGAGCGGTTTACCTTCTTTGTTTGTGATCTGATATCCAGCTTGAAAAGCGATGACTTTTTCGGAACTGCAAAATTTTCAAAGGCCGACATTTTGTATTGACCTCCATTCACACCTAAATCTGGAAACGATTTTACAGTAAATGGCAAATTGATCATTAAAGGCAAGACAAACGAAATTGAATTTCCGACCAGTGATTGCAATTGATAGTAAATCGTTAACCTCCACTGTAAAAGATAATCCTTGGGCACTTAGAAAAACCGATTCCCTTCCTAAGCAAATATTCTGGGATAAACTATTTGTGTCGTGCGTACGACTGCGGCTTAACTATTATCTATTTAGTTTTGATAAAAAAATCATGAAAAAAGTATTATCCATTGTTTTTGTCACCCTG
>JANXRR010000278.1 GCA_025356795.1 Bacteroidia bacterium | reverse complement strand
CAGATTACTATTCAAGCCGAGAAGCTTCAATTGTCGCACCTAGAAATATCAACTAAAAACTCAGAACTGGAGCAACAAAAGGAATCGTTGCTCGATCAGGCAGATTACCTCCACGAAGCCAACGAGACCATCACTACCATGCATGAAGAGGTACAACGACAAAAAAGTGAGATTGAAGAGAAAAGCAAAGAATTGGAAGCCCTAAATCAGGAAAAAAATAACCTTATCGGCATTGTGGCACATGATCTAAAAAGCCCTCTCAATCAAATAAAAGGATTGGCTGCTATTTTAAAAATGACCGCCACCTCAATAGATGCAGAAGGCTTACAATACATTGATATGATTGAAAAAAGTGCCTTACGCCTAAACGAAATGATTGCTAAAATATTAGATGTAGAGGCCATCGAATCGAAGAAACTAAAATTAACGCTAGAAAGTGTAGATCTCTCCTTTTTGCTGTCTGATTTGATAGACCGTTATAACATGAACGCACTGCAAAAACAAGTGAAGATTTCTCCCGATCTTCAAGTGGGCATTTTTACTGAAATAGATTGCGGGTATGTAGAGCAAATTTTTGAAAACTTGCTTTCCAACGCCTTGAAATTTTCGCCTCCTGATCGCACCATTTATGTAAGCCTCTATCAAAAAGACGGCAAGGTTATAGTTGAAATCAAAGACGAAGGGCCAGGCCTAAACGAAGATGATAAAAAGAAACTTTTCGGTAAATATCAAAAGCTAAGTGCGCGACCCACAGGAAATGAAAGCTCTACAGGCTTGGGGCTTTCCATCGTAAAAAAATTTGTAGAGGCCTTGCACGGAGAAATCTGGTGTACCAGTGAAGAAGGTAATGGCGCCACTTTTTTTGTGTCGTTCCCGGTAGCTATTCAAAAAGCATTAAGCCACAGCCTTCAAGCTTCTTGAGCTTTAAAAACCCATAGCTCAATTCTCAATTTCATCTTTATCTTTGCAGCCTTTTAAAACAATAACAAACATGTTAGTAGTAAAATTTGGCGGCACTTCCGTGGGAAAGCCCGAGCGTATGAAAAAAATTGCAACGCTTGTTCAAAGCATGCCCGGGAAAAAAATAGTTGTTTTATCTGCTCTTAGTGGCACCACCAATGCACTTGTAAAGATGGGTGATTTTTTGCTCGCAAAAGAAGCCATCAAAGTCACCGAAGAGATTGCCGCCCTTGAAAAGCATTATTTATCATTTGTAGCTGAACTTTATACAACAGCTCCCTACAAAGCAATTGGGCAGGAAATAGTAAGTCGTTATTTTAGCTTATTCCGTTTGCTTGCCGCAGGAAGATTTGATGACAGAAGTTATCGCGAATTGCTAGCTCAAGGCGAACTAATTTCAACCGAATTATTTTATTATCATCTGCAAGAACAAAAAGTAGGAGCCCGTTTATTACCAGCTCTTCACTTCATGTCCATCGATGAAAATCATGAACCCGAATTAGAAAAAATAAGCGAACGCATAACACCGCTTATTCAAGCATTGGGCAATGTTGACATATTCGTAACACAAGGCTACATCTGTCGCAATCATAGAAACGAAATTGACAACCTAAAGCGTGGTGGTAGCGACTATACTGCATCACTTATTGGAGCGGCTGTACGAGCAAATGAAATTCAAATCTGGACGGATATCGATGGTATGCACAACAATGATCCTCGCATAGTAAAGAAAACCATACCCATTGCAGAGCTTACATTTGATGAAGCCTCCGAACTTGCCTATTTCGGAGCAAAGATTCTCCATCCTTCTACCATCGTGCCAGCTCAAAAATATGGCGTGCCTGTAATATTGAAAAATACGATGGATGAAAAAGCACTGGGCACCGTTATTAGCAACAAGGGAAGCAAAGGAGAATTTAAAGCCATTGCTGCAAAAGATGCAATTACCGTGATCAACATTAAATCATCGCGCATGCTGTTGGCCTACGGCTTCTTACGCAAAGTATTTGAGGTGTTCGAGAAAAACAAAACCTCAATTGACATGATTTCCACCTCTGAAGTGGCTGTTTCATTAACAATAGATGACGATCATTTCCTTCCGGAGATTCAAGAAGAGCTTGAGAAATTGGGTACTATTGAAATCGAAAAAAATCAAACCATCATCTGCATTGTGGGCAATGGAATTATTGACAAGAAGGGCGTACTCCGTGACGTGTTTGATTCCCTTGCCGATATAAGAATCAGAATGGTTTCATATGGTGGAAGCCACAACAATATTTCAATTTTGGTGGATACCGCTCAAAAAGAAAAAGCACTTAACTTATTGAACGAAGGGCTTTTTCATCTTTAACATGAACTTAGTAATTGATTGGGGGAACTCACGAATAAAAGCTGCCTCTTTTGACCGAAATGGTTTACTCAATCAATACTCTTTCTCAAGTAAGGAGGAGTTGATCCTATTTTTAAAAAAACAAAAAACTGAGGCCATCTTAATAAGTTCTGTTAGTGGAAACCCTACAGAATTAATTCACGCAATTGAGCCTTCAGTAAAAATTATAGTGCTCTCAAGCACCACGCCACTTCCGCTAAAAAATTTGTACGCAACTCCCGATACATTGGGAGTAGATCGTCTGGCCGCGGCTTGTGGAGCCTGGCATTTGTTTCCAGGCCAAGCTAGCTTTATTGTTGATCTGGGCAGCTGCATTAATTATGAATTTGTAGATG
>JANXRR010000206.1 GCA_025356795.1 Bacteroidia bacterium | reverse complement strand
TTAGCAAATTAAGAAATTTTGGTCACTCTAAAAGTTTAGGCGAATACATAGCTTATATAGACTCTGATGATTTGTGGGAAAAAGATAAGTTAGAAAATCAAATTATTGCTCTTGAGTCTGACTCACAAATCGGATTCTCTTATACTGACATAGAAATCTTTAGAGAGGAAATAATTCAAAAAAAAAGTATCTATCATAAAACTGGCATTTTCAACGGAAGCGTATTTCTTGAAATGCTTAAAAACCAAATCGTTATTTGCCATACAACTCTAGTTATAAGAAGATCATCTTTAGAAATTATTGGGCCAATGGATGAAAGCTTTCATTCTGGCGATCATGATATTGTTTTTCATTTAAGTCGCTTATTCAATGCCTACGTTATTTATAAACCATTGGTGCATGTTCGTAAGCACAATCAAAATTCTACAGGTAGTCACAGTCTATCACTTAGATTACTTAATGAACATCATCAAACATTGCAAAAACTAAAGGATAAAAAATTAATCACAAACGTTGAATATAGAAAAGCGATTGCTAATACTAGCTATGATTTTGCCCGACAATTAATTCCATCGAAAGATTATCGATCAATTAAAAAATATCTGATAAAATGCTTGATGATTCAACCTTGGCATTGGAAAGCCATAGCTCGATGGATAATTATCTCATCTAAACAAATATTGCGACATTAAACCATTATCCTTCCTCCATTGCGCATAGTATTGATGAATGTGGGCTAAAGTCTGAGCCTCACTTACTTTCTCGGAAAAGATTACCTTATAAATTAAAATTCTATGGATACCAACATCGAAACTATTTATTAACTCCAACTCACGATAAAGTATCACTCCAATAGGCAATGGAGCATTAAATGTTTTAGAGAATTTCCCGGAACACTCAAATGAGTTCTTATCAGTCATCATCTTTACATGGTTTTTACCCAAATGATAAACCATTTTAAATTGATTAGAGTCGACTTCTGAAATTACAATTTTCTTTATCTTCTCTACCTGTTCACAAGCTTTCCCTTTAATTCTTAGGGAACTTAGATAAAAATCATCCCCAACAGATCCATGAAGATCTGTTGGGAATAAATTCATTAAATTTCCATCACTTACAGTTATTAAAGAAATTTTCCTTGGTAGTGAATAAGCAATTCTTACTTGATCATACAGATTACCTTGTAATGAAATATTATTCGTGCCTTTATTTTTAGTTTTTTCGATTAAAGAATTAAAGAATTGATTTAGATAAGGCAGGAATTTATGGTCACCAAATGAACCCACATAAAAGGCCACATATACCTTTGACAATTTTTCAACACCAATCCTCTTCATTTTTAATTGTGCGATGTTATCCTTAGTGGAAGGAAACCCTTTCCATTTAGAATCAATAAATACGTCATTTCTACTAAAACTCAAGGAAATTTCTTCAGATGAAGATTTGGTGGATTCAATAGGAAAAATGATTGCGATGACTAGAGGTTTGTATCCAAGAAAGATATGCCTATATGTAACTTCATCTGTTGAATTAATACCGGACGAAGTTAGGAAAACTTTTAGAGTATCAAGAAATCCTTCATATCCCAGACAAATATATTCTTGTTCAATGGTAAGACCTGTTAAAATTCTTTTCAAGAATGTCTTCACAATTAATTATATCTTTTTAAATTAATGATACCAACTGCTTGAAATAAGTGCTCAATTGAAATCAAAACAACACCAATTCCATATTTCAAACTATTGATAAAACCAATGGAAGAGGCTTCTTTAAAATACTTTGCAGGGCAGGTGATTTCAGCTATAGAAATTTTTTTCATAATTATTTGAGATAAAATTTCATTGTCAAAAATAAAATCGTCTGAGTTATCCTGCCAATTGATGCTGTTCAAGACTTCTGAGGAATAAGCTCTATAGCCTGTATGGTACTCGGAAAGTTTTGCTCCTGTAATTAAATTTTGAAACAAAGTAAGAACTCGATTAGCAACATATTTATAAAAGGGCATCCCGCAACTAAGGGCTTTTCCACCTAATATTCTAGAACCTAAAACAACCGAGTAAAGGTCATTTGCTATTAGATAGGCCATACTCGGTATCAGCTTAGGAGTATACTGGTAGTCAGGGTGAAGCATTATTATTATATCAGCGTTAATTTCCAATGCCTTTTTGTAACATGTTTTTTGATTTGCGCCATATCCGCTATTCAATTCATGAACAACTATGTGTTGTATCCCAAGTTTTTTAGAAATGTGAACAGTTGAGTCTGTACTCGCATCATCAGTCAAAACAACCTCATCAACAATTTCAAAAGGAATTTCGCTATACACCTGTTCTAAAGTGAGAGAAGCATTGAAAGCGGGCAATATTACTACAACTTTTTTCTTATTTATCACACTTAAATGTAAACGAAAGGTTGGCTCAAATCAAGGATTGTTTTCCTATATTAGCCCAATGCATAAAGTCCTTCTCTTCAATCCTTGGAGTGCCCACTATGGATGGCGCATCCCGAATTCTATTCTTCAAGTGGGAGCTTCAATCGAAGGAAAATGGGATTATGCCTTTGTGGATGGCAATCGTGAGGTAGATCCTTGGCAAACATTAAAATCATATTTGGACACCGGAGAGTTTAGCTATTTTGGGTGCACCGTTATGCCAGGCCCTCAGCTTAAGCAGGCAATTATTATTACCAAAAAAATAAAAGAGCTTTATCCAATAATAACAACTATTTGGGGTGGCTATTTTGCATCTAATCAATATAAATCATGCATCACTTCTGGCTTTGTTGATTACATCGTTGATGGACCAGGTGATCTGGCATTTCCCAACTTATTAAAAGCACTTGAGTCGGGTGACAGTCTCTTATTGATTGATAATCTCATCTATCTGGAAAACAGTAAAATTCTTAAGACTAAACGCGAAACATTACTAGATCAAGATTCACTTCCTCAACTTCCCTATGAAAAATTGGATACCTTTTACTCACTCAAAGGCTATCTCAGAAAATCATATTTGGGCAAACATACTGCCGCTTACCATTCCAGTTTTGGCTGCCCATTCACTTGCTCTTTCTGTGCTGTTGTACCAATTTATAATGCACGTTGGAAGGGCAAATCCGCTGAATTGATTTATCGAGATGTTAAGTACCTAAAAGATGTTCATGGTGCTGACGCTGTTGAATTTCACGACAATAATTTTTTCGTGAGCGAAAAGCGTACTATTGAATTTTCAAAGCTTATTAAGAATGAAAATATTAAGTGGTGGGGTGAGGGTAGAATAGACACGATTAATAAGTATAAAGATGATTCGCTTAAATCGATGAGCGATGCAGGATGTAAAATGATTTTCTTTGGTGCCGAAACGGGCAATGATGAGATCCTTAAACAAATGGATAAAGGCGGAACACAAACCGCTGAGCAAATAAAACGCTTTGCGGCTCGGATGAAAAAATTCGATATTATTCCCGAGTATTCATTTGTATTGGGTTTACCAGCTGAGACTGAAGAGCAAGTAAATCAACAAATTGATAGCGATATCGCCTTCATTAAAGAAATAAAATTAATCAATCCAGATACTGAAATAATTATTTATATCTACAGCCCTGTGCCAACTGAAGGTTCAGAGCTTTACGAATCTGTGAAGCAAAACGGTTTTTCCTTTCCAACAAAATTAGAAGATTGGCTAGAGCCACAATGGCAAAAGTTTGACCTAAGAAGAAATCCACTTACCCCTTGGCTTAAGCCCTACATGATTGATAAGATTCAAGGTTTTGAAACGGTTTTAAATTCTCAATACCCTACCGTTTCAGACTTCAAAATTTCTGCTTTGCAACGAAAAGTCATGAAATTGATTTCTTCCTTTAGGTACAACGTTAATTTTTATAAATATCCTTATGAATTAAAAGTGTTGCAAAAAATTTGGCTTAGGTATAGAAGACCGGAAACGGAAGGGTTCTCTTTAGATTAAACATGGGCTTCCGTAAAAAAATACTAAACCTGGCAAATCCAATACTACAGCCAATTGCCAAGAGGTATTTATCAAAACCGAGATTATACAATTTTCAAAAAATAAAAATCACAATCTTTCCTGGAGTATTTCATCCGGGTCTTTTTTTTAGCACCAAAATATTAATTCGATACGCATCAACACAAAAAATCAAAGACCTCAAAATTTTAGAACTGGGGGCCGGTACGGGGCTACTTTCGTTGTGTTGTGCAAAACAAGGCGCAATTGTTACTGCTTCTGACATAAATCCGTTATGCATTTCTAATCTTGAACACAATTCAAGAATTAATAACTTACCTATAAAAATTGTCGAAAGTGATTCGTTTGATAGAATCAATCCAAGTGAATTTGATTTCATTTTTATCAATCCACCTTATTACCCTAGGACACCCAAGAACATAAATGAACAGGATTGGTTTTGTGTTGAGAATTACGAGTATTTTAACAAACTGTTTTTTC
>JANXRR010000146.1 GCA_025356795.1 Bacteroidia bacterium | reverse complement strand
GTTGGTAAACACGTGACCTTAAATAATAAACAACAAGACTTGTACGACCGCTTCTCTAAGAAGTATGGTCATAAGAAGTAAATAAGAATTATCCATTTATTTACGGAAGGTTGGCAGAAATGTCAGCCTTTTTTTACATTTCAGAAATGAACTCACCTTTGTTTAGGCGCACAAGAATTATGTATTGGCCCATCTCAATCATAGGCTGGTTTATCCTCATTATAGCTGTTGCGAGTGTCATTTATTTATTCATAGATATCGATAGCCGATCGCATTCAGTTAGTGATACCTTGATAAATTGGATGTTCAATTGTTTGCTTGTGGCAGCTGTGTATTCTGCCATTGGGTTTTTTTCTGAGAAGATGGTAAAGGAGTAACCTATCTCAATTGAGAACCCTTAAATCCGTACCAGGCAATAAACACAAACATTGTGGCTGGTAGTAGAAATGATAAGGAAGTGGATAAGTTATCTGCCATAGCACCCATCAAAGGAGGAAATACAGCGCCACCTACAATACCCATAATTATATAAGATGATGCTTGTTTGGTTGATGAACCCAAATCTTTTAAGCCCAAAGCAAAAATGGTAGGAAAGGTTATACTTTGGAAAAAGAAGAATGCCACTAAAGCATAAATTGAATTTGTTCCTAAAAGATTAAACGATACAATAAGTAATAAAACAACAATGGAAAGGCAATAAGCACCTAGCATAACATTCGCTCTTACAAATCTCATAAAGAATGTACTCACAAACCTGCCGATCATAAAAACTACCATGCTTACCGATAACCAATAGGAGGCAGTCTGATTACTGATCGCTAAACTTTCTGTTGCATAGTTGATAAAGAAACCCCAAATACAACCTTGTGCTCCCACATTTAAAAACTGTGAGACAGTAGCAAAAATAAAATGCTTTTGCTGGCCTAAAGATTTTTGATTGATTGCCCCGCTTACTCCTTCTTCAACTTCTTCCTCAATTTCAGGCATAGGAGTAAATATGAAAAATACCGCTACAAGTGAAACAACGGCACCTACAATTAAATATGGCAACTGCACCGAAGCAAAGCCTTCTTCGATGCTTTGATGTTGTGTGGAAAAAACAAACAGTCCACCCACCAGCGGACCAGTGATTACCCCCAACCCATTGAAGGATTGAGCGAGGTTGAGCCGTTGCTCAGATGTTTCGGGCTTGCCGAGTACTGATGCATAAGGGTTGGCTGCTGTTTCTAAAAATGCCAGGCCACAGGCCAGGATGAAAAGTGCAATCAAAAAAAACTCCCATGATTGTGCTTGCGATGCAGGAAATACTAGAAATGCCCCTACCGCATACAAAAATAATCCTGCTAAAATCCCCTTTTTGTAGCCGTACTTTTTCATGAAGAAGCCTGCTGGCAAAGCCATTAAAAAATAGGCTCCAAAGGTGGATACCTGCACCCAAGCCGATGTTGCCTTACTTAAGTGAAGCACTTCTTGAAAATGCTTATTGAGCACATCTAACATACTTATGGCAAAGCCCCAGAGAAAGAATAAACTGGTTACTAAAATGAAGGGAACAAAATACTTTCTATTAGAGTTGGTTGTAAAGTTTACTCTAATAGGTTGTTGATTTAAGTGAGCCATTGCCAAAATAAATTTTAAGACTTAAAAAGGTTTGATGAAGGTAAGTAAAGAAGTGAATAAAGAAAACTGAATTTTCTCATCTATCACAAAATGATTGCATCGCATTATAAGAACAAGTACATTCCATAAATTTTAAACCTATGAAAAGCTTATTCTTATGTGTACTAATGACACTTTGCTTGACTGGTTTTGCCCAGCAAAAGCCAACACGACTAATTGTGCGTGGCGATGACATGGGCTTTTCGCATTCTGGAAATGAAGCCTTGATTAAATGTAGCACAGGCATTCAAACTTCCATCGAAATTATCGTTCCTTCTCCCTGGTTTCCTGAAGCTATCAAGTTGTTAAAAGAAAATCCTTCCAATGATGTGGGCATTCATTTGACCCTTACCAGCGAGTGGGATAATGTGAAGTATCGGCCGCTCACAAATTGCCCAAGCCTTACTACAAAAGATGGCTATTTCTTTCCTTTCATTTATCCAAACAAAAATTATCCAAATCAGGCATTGA
>JANXRR010000129.1 GCA_025356795.1 Bacteroidia bacterium | reverse complement strand
AAGATTGGCTTGACAAAGGGAATAACGAAAAAGCCATCAAATCATTTTTAGCGGCCAGAGCCCAGCACCTAAAAACAGAAAATTACTATCGCTACTTTATAGCTACCGATGCACTCTCTATCATGTATCAAGAACTCGGAGACGGTAAAGCTGCCGAGAAAATTATTGTAGAAACAATAACCAATATACCTAAGAATTCACCTGAACAATTTGAGTTACACGCTAAGTTGAAAGACAATCTCGGCTATACGTATTTAGTTGTTTTGAATGAACTTGAAAAAGCCATAGACGCATACACTCAAGCTATTGCTTTTTATGAAAACGCAGGGAAAGCAAATTCCAAATCAATTGCCTTTGAGTTGGTAAACAGAGCGCTAGTATATAAACAGCTTTCAGAACTTCAACGCTCTATTGACGATTTAACCAACGCAATAACCATCTATGAGAAAGAGGGAACTGCACCTCAGGAGCTAGCAAATAATTATTATACGTTAGGGCAAAATTATTCCGAGTTAGAAGAGTTCGATAAAGCTTTGGAGAATTTTCAGCATGGCATTAAACTGTTAGCTACAGGTGACAAAAGTGAAACCCATGCCATGTTTTATAATGCAATGGGTTATAGTTATAGTGCCCAACATAAGTACCAACGAGCCATAGAAAATTATGAATTAGCGAAGAATATAAATGTGGGTATAGTGGGCAAAGAGGCAGAAAACTATTGTCAAAATGTAGCCAACATAGCGGAAGCATATCGCAACATGGGCGATTGGGAAAGTGCGTTAATCAACTTTCAAGAAGTACTAACCATTTACCAAAAAACTCCTCCCAAAGATTTAGACAATGTAATTCAAGTATTAGTCAACATCAGTAAAACCATGACAGGCCTTGGCATGTCAGAAAAAGCGCAAGCTGTTAACGAACAAACATTGGCATTTGCAACCTCGTTAGGCAAAAGCAGTTTAGGTTTAGCAGATGTGTATAGACATTTGGCTGTAACTGCTTTTAATCATAACGAAATAGATAAAAGTTTGAACTATAATTTTAAAGTTATATCGATATTGGACGCCAACAACTTTCCGAAGAATGGTTATTATGCCAGTATCTATGATGCCATTGCTCAGGCTTACGATGTTTTAGAAGATATTGATCTGGCCTTAAAATACAAACAGCAAGCAAAAGACTTATACATCAAAACATATGGAGCAACGCATTCGGAGGTGGCCATTATCACGGGCAGTATGGGCCTTACCTATGAGATGGCTCGCGACAATGATAAAGCAATTGATTACCTCCAGCAGTCTGTGACACTACTCTTAAAATCAGTAGAATTTAATAATAAAGAGTTAGGTGTTGCATACATGGATATGGGTAGGATTTACTTAAAAAAAGAAGATCTCCAAAAAGCAAGCGAGTTTCTTGAAAAAGCCCGTGAAATTTTTGATGTCGATTTTAAAAGCTTCAATAAAGCCAAAGTTTATAATGAACTTGGAGCAGCCTATTTCTATTTGAACAACATAACAAAAGCGGCACAATGTTTTCAGCAAGCCATAATTGCAAATACCTTCAAATTTGAAGACAAGAATTTTGATTCAACACCTGACAAACCTGATTATGTAAATTTCTATGAGCTTATTACATCGTATATTTCTAAGGCAGATATTTATCGATTAAAAAGTGATAAGGGCAATTTGTTAAAAGGCTTGCAACAACTTGAAAGTGCAGACAAACTCATAAAAGAAACATCCATTGATTTTAGTAATCCTGCCGACCGACTGAAACTAGCTCAAATTAATTCGTTTTTTACAGAAGCCGGATTGCAGCTAACGGATAAATTATTTTCTTTGACACACGATGCCACTTACTTAGAGAAAGCATTCTACTTTTCGGAGCGAAGCAAATCAAATGAGCTATATGCGGCCATTCAATTGAGTAGAGCTTCTTCCCTTAAACGTATTCCTAAAGAAATTCTTTCGCGCAGAACAGATATTAGCGCTCAACTGAATTCATTACAGCAGCAGATTGCTTCGGCATATACTGAGCAAAATCAATCGTTGATAGCAAAGTTAAAAACACAAGAATTTGATCTATCCAAAGAGCTTGAAACAATTCAATCGAAAATGATTGCACTATCGCCCAAATTGGCGGCTATCAATAATAAACGATCCATTCCTACGTGGGGTGAGATCAAAAAAACATTGGATGC
>JANXRR010000139.1 GCA_025356795.1 Bacteroidia bacterium | reverse complement strand
CTTTTGTTTAAGAGTCCAAGCATCGTAAGCTCTAATGTTTTCGGCAATCTCACTCAGGTAACGAGTGCGATGGGGGGGAATCACAAAAACTTTTTCTGACATTTCTCTTGTGATCTCAAAGCTCGATTTCAAATCTGCTCCAGTCTTTGACACAATTTTTTCGATAATGTGCTTATATAATTGATTGGTTCCAGGATCATTGAACTGAGAAGCAATGGTGCCAAACACAGGCATATCGTCAGGCTTCTTATCCCATAAGTTATTATTGCGCTGATATTGTTTTTTAACATCGCGTAAAGCATCTAACGCTCCACGCTTATCAAATTTGTTGAGAGCAATAACATCTGCAAAGTCAAGCATGTCAATCTTTTCAAGTTGTGTTGCGGCTCCGTATTCGGGGGTCATCACGTACAGCGACACATCACTATGATCTAAAATTTCTGTATCAGATTGCCCAATGCCCGATGTTTCTAAAATAATTAAATCGTAACCCGCAGCCTTTACTACTTGCACTGCTTCTTTTACATAAGCAGACAAAGCAAGGTTAGATTGGCGCGTTGCTAATGAACGCATAAATACACGAGAATTGTTAATGGCATTCATGCGGATGCGATCACCCAGTAAAGCTCCGCCAGTCTTGCGTTTGCTTGGGTCAACTGAAATCAACCCAATAGTCTTGTCTTTAAAATCAATCAAGAATCTTCTGACAATTTCATCTACCATAGATGACTTGCCAGATCCTCCTGTACCTGTTATTCCCAAAACAGAGGCCTTTGATAGAGCAGCTTTCTTGTTAATATCTTCAAAAACACTTGTATGCCTATCGTAATAGTTTTCTGCTCCAGAAATCAATTGGGCTATTTGAACCTGACTATTGACTGATAACTTATCGCTGCTAACTTTTTTTCCTGTCGGATAATCACTCCTTTTAACCAGATCGTTAATCATGCCTTGCAAGCCCATTGCCCGTCCGTCATCTGGTGAATAAATTTTCGTGATACCATAGGTCATCAACTCTTTTATTTCTTCAGGCAAAATAACGCCACCACCTCCCGCGAAAATTTTTATATGTCCCGCTCCCTTTTCTTTTAATAAATCAAACATGTATTTGAAATATTCGATGTGACCACCTTGGTAGGAGGTCATAGCGATGGCTTGGGCATCTTCCTGAATGGCTGTGTTTACAACTTCTTCTACGCTCCTGTCGTGGCCTAAATGAATTACTTCGCAACCTGTAGCTTGAATAATCCTGCGCATAATGTTAATGGCAGCATCATGACCATCAAATAAGCTGGCAGCAGTTATAATGCGTACTTTATTCTTAGGCTTATAAACTTCTTGTGGGATAACAGAAGGATGAATAATCTTTTCCTGGCTAGTAATTTCGGAACTCATGAGTGAATCAATTTATCCTAAAATTAAGGATTAAGAACTGATTAAGCTAACAAGTGGTAGGAGAGAGGATTATTCGTGCAACCACTTTCATCGGGGATACGAATAGCATGCCAGAACAATAAGTTTAGAATAGTTATTGACCTCCTCTCCATTGCAACAATCGTAAGTTAATTGAAAACAATGTTGTCAAACTATACAATCTAATGCAACCTACTTCCCATATCTTCCAATGCAACTCCCTTTGTTTCAGGCATCATAAAACGAACGAAGAGCAATTGTAGAAACATCATAACTGCGAAGAACAGGAATATTGGACCGCCACCAAATTGCCCGGCAATAATAGGAAACACGTTTGCCAATATGGCCGCAAAAATCCAGTGAGTGAATGCGCCCATTGATTGACCCGCAGCGCGAACTTCATTCGGAAATATTTCACTGATAAACACCCAAATTACGGTGCCCTGACTGATGGCATGTGAGGCAATAAATAGAAAAACAAATAAGGTAATGCCTTCGTATGAATCAATATAAAATGCACGTGCAATTAATCCTAACGAAAGTAGATATCCTCCGGAGCCCAAGTACATCAACGTTTTGCGGCCATAGCGATCAATCAGTGATAAGCCAATCAGGGTGAACGCTAGATTGATAATGCCAATGCCGGCTGATGAAAGGAGAGCCGTTGACTTACCCAATCCAGCCATTTCAAAAATGCGAGGTGCATAATAAATAATTGCATTAATACCGGAAGCCTGATTAAAAAACGCCAAGAGGAAAGTCAATAGAATTGGCCAATAGTAGGTAGCTGAGAAGAATGCAACTTTAGCCTTGCCCTTAGCACTTTCTTTTGATTTTATGATAGATTGATAAGTAGCCTCTGCCGTATCGGGATCGATTTCAATAAGAATATCTTTGGCTGATTTCACACTGTTTTTTTTTAAGATCAACCAACGTGGACTTTCAGAAATTTGGGTAGTAAGAAATGTAAAGATCAATGAAGGCACTCCGACAATTCCTAACATCCAGCGCCATGAATTTTGGGAACCAAGTTCTTGAAAGAAATAATTGGATATGTACGCAATCAAAATACCAAACACAATATTGAATTGAAACAATGCTACCAACATGCCTCGTTTTTTGGCAGGTGCAATTTCAGAAATGTACATGGGCGATATTACAGAAGAAGCACCAATGCTGAAGCCACCGATTAAGCGGAAGATCATAAACGTATATACATCTTGTGCTAGTGCCGAACCCAATGCACTAACAAAAAATAATAGCCCTACCCAAAACAGGCTTTTCTTTCTACCCAATGAATCCGCAAAGTAGCCTCCCAGCATCGCGCCAAGCACAGTGCCATACAAAGCAATAGACACAGCTAAGCCATGCATTACATTATCGAGTTGCCACAACTTTTGAATGGTTTGCTCTGCACCGGAGATCACAGCAGTATCAAGGCCAAATAAGAAGCCGCTCAACGCAACGGTAATGCTCCACAAGATTAGTTTGGTTTTCATGGGTAAACTTTAGTAGTTAGTTGTAAGTACATTATACTGCGATAATACAATAATTCAGCCGATGATCAATAGCAATGCAAAAGACTGCTTTTGAACTATTGGCCATCGACAGCTAACTATTGACTGATCTCGTACACACTCCTATAAAAGTCTTTCGATTGAACATACTCAAGTAAATCCAGATAGAAAGAATGAGAGCCTAGCGTTGCACTATCGCCAATCATAATTAATCTTTTCTTGGCTCGTGTCATGGCCACGTTTGTCCTTCTTATATCCGAAAGAAAGCCCACATCACCTTTGTCGTTGCTGCGTACAAAGCTAATGGCAATGATGTCTCGCTCTTGCCCTTGAAAGGCATCCACGGTATTGATGGAAATGAACTGGTGAATTTCGTTAAGGATGTCGCTGGCCTCGCAAAGCTTATGTAAATAATCTACCTGAGCGCTGTATGGAGTTATAATGCCTAACGTGTAATGCGCTTCAAGCCAAGCTTCGATGGTTATTTGCTCAGCTATTTTTTCTATTTCACGAATCAATAGAACAGCCTCCTCTTTGTTGAATCTACTTAACGTTTCAGGGTCTTGTTTTTCTGAGTAGCCGATGCCAGCAGTATCAATAAAATCAATAGGTGAATAAGAAGGTAAAGTAGCGAAGCGCACAGATTCATCTGCAATTAATGCATTTTTATAAAAATGGAGAGATGAAAACGCCATGATGTCTTCATGCATACGATATTGAATTTTCAGCATGGTGCCTGCAACGGGTTGTCGCTCAATACATTTTTCAAATAGGGTTTTCGCTAATCCTGCTTTTGCGGCTTCGTTCGATTTAATAGTAGGTGGCAACTGACAATGGTCTCCTGCAAACACAACACGTTCTGCTTTTAAGATGGGTATCCAACAAGCAGGCTCAAGTGCTTGTGCGGCTTCATCAATAAAAACTGTTTTGTACCTTCTTCCTTTTAATAAGTGGTTGGTGCATCCAACCAATGTGGAAGCAATTACATCGCTGTTTTGCAACAGATCATTTACAATATAAAACTCCAGCATGTCGGCATCTGCTTTCATTGCTTTGGCTTCGTCCATCATTCTGTTGCGTTGTTGCTTTTCTTCATAGCCAAAATTGCGTTTAAACTTAAAAGCCATGTCGCGCAATTGTTGCATGCGCTTGCGCATTACTTTGAGTTCCTTGTAATTTGGATGCAGTGCAATTTTAGCATCTAACGTTTTGCTTAATGATAATTCAGTAACGCGGGCAGGATGCCCGATTCGCAACACACGTAAGCCTTCATCGCTAAGTTTCTCCACTAACAAATCAATGGCTGCGTTGCTTGGAGCGCATACTAGTGATTGACCTTCTGATTGCACGGTTAACTTGATTGCC
>JANXRR010000112.1 GCA_025356795.1 Bacteroidia bacterium | reverse complement strand
TTACAGTGGTAAAAAAGGGCGATGGTGCTGTGGGCAAAGCAGGACAATTCTTAATCCTTAACATGTCGTTTCAAGATGGCAAAGATTCGGTATGGAATGATTCAAAGAAATTAGGTGCGCCATTTATAGTTGGTATTCAAGATACATCTGCCGTAAAACAAGAGGAAGGCATTGAAGAAATTTTTAGAATGTTAACCAAGGGCGATAGCGTAACCTGTAAAATTTCCGCCAAAGTATTGTTTGAAAAAACGTTCCGAGCAGCATTGCCTCCTAATGTAGATGAGAAAAGCAATTTTTCTTTCAATATCGGTGTCAAAGACATTATGGACCGTGAGCAGGTAAACAAACTGCAGCAAGAAATAGTGACCAAGCAAAACGAAAAGTTCCAAAAAGACCAAGCCGTGCAAGTGGGTAAAGATACAGTGATCATTGACGATTTTCTCAGAACAAAAAATATGGTAGCACAAAAAACAGCTTCTGGTTTGCGCTACATCATTACCAAACCTGGGCAGGGCGAAAATGCAAAGGCAGGCCAAACCGTGAAAGTGAACTACGCTGGCTTTTTACTGAATGGAAAATGTTTCGACACAAGCATTGAATTGGTGGCCAGAGAAAAAGGCGTGTATAGAGAAGGTAGCCCCTATGCTCCTTACGATTTAATACTCGGGCAAAACCAAGTAATACCAGGCTGGGAAGAAGCATTAGCATTAATGAACAAGGGTGCAAAAATGACCGTGTATATTCCTTCTACATTGGCTTACGGCCCGCAGAAAAGAAGCGCAGACATTATAGAAAATTCTATTTTGATGTTTGATATGGAGTTGTTGGATATAAAATAACACTGATATGATGAAGTTGGTGAGTGCGCTGTCTTTTGTTGTTGTGCTATTAATAACCGGCTGTGGCAAAGACCCCGTTGTGCTGAGCCCGGCCGATCAATTGACAAAAGATGTACAAACAATTGACGATTATTTGGCCGCCCAAAAGATAACGGCCGTGAAGGATCCTAGTGGCTTGCGCTATGCGGTAACAGCGCAAGGCACGGGAGCAAAGCCCAATCTTTACAGCAATGTAAATGTTAATTACGTGGGCAAATTTTTAGAGAACAGCCAAACGTTCACTAAATCTGCTAGTCCGTCAACCCTTCAATTGTATTCCAATCTTATTGCTGGTTGGGAGATAGGTTTGCCGCAGGTAAACAAGGGAAGCAAGGTGACTCTCTATATCCCTTCTGGGCTAGCCTATGGAGCTAGCGGAAGCACCGATGGCACCATTCCAGCCAACACTAATATTGTATTTGATATTGAGTTGCTAGATGATTCAGCCCAACTTTTGAAAGATGTTGCCACTATTGACAAGTATTTGGATAGCTTAAAAATCACAGCCGTGAAAGACCCCAGCGGGTTGCGATATGTTGTGGCGCAAGTTGGATCAGGCGCAAAGCCAACGAATACTAATACGGTCTATTTTACCTATGTGGGAAAAATATTAAAATCAGAAACTACCTTTGGCCAATCCTCAAGTGTGGTAAATGCATACATGGGTACCATTGCACCTGTAGGTCTTCAAATAGGTTTCCAACAGATCAACAAAGGCAGTTCGGCCACGTTTTATATCCCATCAAATTTGGGCTTTGGTTTAAACACAGCTTCTAATGGCATTGTAACTCCCAATAGCAATCTCGTCTACACCATTCAATTTGTGGACAGTAATTAATTATGAAGCTCTGCTTTGCCACCAACAATCTGCACAAAATTCACGAAGTGCAGGCTGTTGTGGGCAACTCTATTGCTTTGGTAAGCCTTAAAGATATTGACTGCTTCGATGAGCTTCCCGAAGAACAAACCACAATTGAGGGCAATTCGCTACAAAAAGCGCAATACGTTTATGATAAATACCACGTGCCTTGTTTTGCCGATGACTCAGGCCTTGAGGTTGATGCCCTGCATGGCGAACCCGGTGTTTACTCGGCCATGTATGCAGGCCCGCAGCGAAATCACAGCGACAATATGGATAAGCTATTGGCTTCCCTTGCGGGGATTTCTAATCGCAAAGCGCACTTTAAAACGATTCTTACTTTAGTAGGAGCTAGCCAATCACCTCAACAATTTACTGGGCTTTTACAGGGGCAAATCCTCCTCGAAAGAAGAGGCACCAATGGCTTTGGCTATGATCC